>JBGTHC010000040.1:0-5310 GCA_041746375.1 Woeseiaceae bacterium | reverse complement strand
AGCTCTACGGTGGCGTCCTTTTCATCCAGGGCAACAACTTCGAAAAGGTTTCCGCCGGGCTGTCGGTACCAGTGGCCAACCTGGGGAGATTCCATCGCCATTTTGGTAACTCCAATTGCAGTTACAAGCACGCTAAAAAATGCGTTTCAACCGTTCCTGGTACATGCCCCCTCCTGAGTTCTTTATAATCGTTTCCGCGCGATGTGCAAGTTGGCCGGTCGGCGTGCTGACAAAGCGCACGAGCGAATACCGCCAGGCACCTGATCCTGCTGCAGGTGCCGGAATTGTCCGCGACGGGGAACAGTCGGTTGGGCTGCTAGGGTCGAGTCAACTGCGCAAAAGGAGCCACTCGCTAATCCGGTGCCCAAGCTTCAGGCCGCGCCGTTCGAACCTGGTGCCCGGGCGGTCCAGCGGTCGATCGCCGTCATGCTCGCGCCGCTCGGCAAGCGAAAATGACGGGCAAGCGTCGACGATTGCGTCGATATGCGCGGCGTACTCCTGCCAGTCGGTGGCGATGTGCAGATGTCCCCCCGGGGCCAGACGGCTGGCCGCGAGAGCCAGAAAGTCGGCCTGCAACAGACGCCGCTTGTGATGACGTTTCTTTGGCCAGGGGTCGGGAAAATACACATTGATGCGTTCGAGGCTCGCATCGCCGATCTGCAACTGCAGCACTTCCACGGCATCGTGCCGGATCAGCCGGAGGTTATCGAGGCCACGAGACTCAGCCTGCAGCAAACAGTGGCCGATGCCGGGGGCATGCACCTCAACGCCCAGGTAGTCGCACTCCGGGTGCGCTGAGGCCTGTTCCACCAGCACCTCGCCGTCACCGAAGCCGATATCCAGCGCCACCGGCGCCCGGCGCCCGAACAGCGCCTCGAAGTCGATAATGACCGGCTGGTGCTCGAGCCCATAGCGCGGCAAAAGGCGCTCGAACGCGTGCTTCTGGGCCGGCGTGATGCGGCCGCTGCGCAGCACGAAGCTGCGGATACTGCGCCTGATCCCGGCGGATTCGTGCATGGCTTGTCGATGATGTCCCTGCAACGGCTATTGTAACGAATCGGGCGATCCGGCCCGCGCAGTGCCGCCCGGCGACCGCTCTGGCCACCGCGCGCCACGCGACTGATAACTTCCAGTTGTATCAGTTCCGCAACATTTATAACTATTCGCTATAAGAAATGCCGCGTAAGCCCTCGCTATTGCAAGCAATGAAGCCGTGGATGCGGGTCGTTGCTTGGGCGCAAAACCTATTCCCAAAAGGCATAACTTATGCGTATAATCGCCCCCCTCGGCGACGTACGGTACCTGTGCCGAATCGTAACCAGTTGACTAACAAGATATTGAATCGACTTTGAAGGGGCATCCGCCCCAGCCGGATTGTCCGGTTCACCCAAATTCTCTTAAGGGAGGGGATTTGAAATGACTAACGCAAATGTTGCGCGCGCGGTAAAGCTCGCGTTGTGTGCGGGCGCTGTCGGCGCGAGCATGCCGGTCCTCGCACAGGACCAAGAAGAACGGCTCGAAGAGATTACGGTAACCGGAACGCGAATCTCGGTGCCGGGCCTCGTGTCGTCCAGCCCAATCTACACGGTAACGGAAGCTGAAATAGACCTGCAGCAGCAGCCTGAGGTCGAGAGAATTCTCCGCCTGTTGCCAATTACGGCACCCGCGGACGGGCAAAACCGGAACAACGGCACCGTGGGCGCCGCGACGGTCAATCTTCGTGGCCTTGGCGCTCAGCGAAACCTCATCATGGTAGACGGTAAGCGCCTGACGCCATACAACATCTTCGGCATCGTCGACACCCAGATTATTCCGACCGCGCTGATTGATCGTCTGGACATTATCACGGGCGGTGCGTCCGCTGTGTACGGTTCCGATGCGATTTCCGGCGCGATCAACTTCATCATGAAGAAGGATTTCGAAGGCATCGACATCACCAGTTACTACTCGCAAACCGATGAGGGTGATGGCGATTTGGCCAATGTCTCGCTTACCATGGGCGCTAACACCGCTGGCGGACGCGGCAACGTGGTTGCGAACATTAACTGGAGCGACCGCGACGGGATCCTGATGGGCGACCGCCCACTGGGCCAGCTGGGCATCGTCACCGCGGACGGCGGCGGATTCGACGACTTCCTTAATGGCAATGCACCGGTGCCGGGACCCGCAGGCTGCGGCGGCCCTGGTTCAGTAGTCGCCGGCGGTTCCACGACGACGTTACCGACTCGCGTAGCAATTGCGGGCGGGCCCGGTCTCGGACAGTTTCGCGACGATGGTTCGCTGCAAGGCGATTGCAGCGTCTACAACTTCAACCCGGCCAACTATTACCAGACGCCCCAGGAACGGTTTGGCGGCATGGTTCTTGGCCATTTCGAGGTGAACGAACACGCCGAGGCGTACGGTCGATTTGCGTTCAGCAGCACTGGGGTTACACAGCAGGTAGCCGCATCGGGTGTCTTCGGCACTGCTTTTTTCACGCCGCTTTCAAACCCGTTCATTACCGATCAGGCCCGGGGTGTGATAATTTCCGCGGCGGAAGCCGGCCGCCTGGCAGGTACAGTAAACGTAGCTGGCACGCCTGATCCAGGTGACCCGACAGTGGACCTGTTTAACAACTGGACTGACGTGAACGGCAACGGAGTAGTTGACATCGAGGACGATCTCAACATTTCCTATCGCCGTCGCACGGTCGAGTTCGGGCCGCGATCAACGGCCTACGATAACGACGCGTTCTCTATGCTTACCGGGTTGCGCGGCGACCTGGTTGGCGAATGGGATTACGACCTGTCGTTCCAGTATGGCCAATCGAGCCGGGCAAATGTCAGTGCCGGCTATACCAATATCGGCAATATCACGAATGCCATTGCGGCAATTCCGGGACCGAACGGCGAGCCTGTCTGTCGAAGCGGGGCAAGCGGCTGCGTGCCACTGAACCTCTTCGGCGGTTTCGGCGCAATCACCCCGGACCAGGCGGCTTATTCCAGCGCTACCGCGATCGAGAAGCAGACCTATGAGCAGCTGATCTACTCAGCGTCGGTCGACGGTTCAATCGAGCAGGTGCAACTGCCCTGGGCGTCGATGCCGATCGCGATGAGCGTTGGTGCAGAGTACCGGGATGAAAAGGGCGAAACCATTCCGGACGAGTGTCTGAAACTCGCGCCGGCAAGCTGTCTTGGTGGTGCGGGTGGTAACACATTGCCGATTGCCGGTGGCTTCGATGTCAGCGAAGTTTTCGGAGAGTTCATCCTGCCGCTCGTCGACGACCGCCCCGGGTTCCAGTCGCTGTATCTCGAGGCCGGCTACCGCTGGTCTGACTACAACCCGACCGGCATCAACCGCACCTGGAAGTACGGGTTGAACTGGCAGCCGACCGAAACCCTCCTGTTCCGTGTCATGGAGCAGCGGGCGGCGCGCGCGCCGAACGTCGGCGAACTGGCGAGGCCAACCACAACCAGCCTGGATAACGCGACCATCGATCCCTGTTCGATCGTAAACGCCGGCAACATTGACGCCACCCTCCAGGCGCTTTGTGTTTCGACCGGAATGTCGGCTGCACAGGTGGGAGCTGTTGAAGATATCGTGTCGGGACAGATCAATACCTTTGCCGGAACGGATCTGAATGATCTCCCGAGTCCGGAAGAGGCTGATACGACCACTATCGGTATCGTTTGGACACCCGAGTTCATGAGCAATCTCGTTAATCCGGTCCTCTCCGTCGATTATTACAACATCGAAATCGCAGATGTGATCGGCGAATTCAAGGCGCAGGAGGTGCTGGACGGATGTTACGTGGCCGGAATTGGCACGGAGTGCGACAAGATCGTTCGTGTTGGCGGTACATTGACCTTGCCGGGCTCCGGTCTGGAGACATTCACGACCAATCTCGACTATCTGCAGGCGGAAGGGGTGGAAGTTGGTTTTTCATTCGGCCTTGAAATCGGCAACTATGGAATGCTGACGTTGGCGGGTAATGTGAATCATTATCTGACCCAGGAATCGCAAAGCTCCTCTACCACGCCGGTTCTCGAATGTGTCGGCCGCTACGGCACCAGCTGCCAGGGCCCACTGCCGGAAACGCGCTGGATCGGCCGGGCAATCTGGGATATCAGCGACTTCCAGGTCTCCGCACTGTGGCGTCACATAGGTTCGGTCGACGTCGAGGAAGTAGAGAGGGCTAATACATTCGAGGCCTTCCAATCAATCGGCTCCGTCGACTATCTGGACCTTGTCGGTAGCTGGCAGCTGAATGACCAGATCCGTTTGTCTCTGTCGATTAATAATGTCTTCGGCGAAGACCCACCGGTTGTTGGTAATGAGTCCGGGTCTACTTCATTCAACTCGGGTAACACCTATCCGAGCCACTATGACGCAGTAGGTTCGGTCTACACCGTTGGCTTCAATGCCCAGTTCTGACGCAGCATAAAGTCAGTGACAGGAACGGCGGGCTTCGGCCCGCCGTTTTTTTGTGCGTATCCGGTTTGGAAGGGGCTGAGCGGCACGCGCAAGCCGGGCCGGGTTCGAGAAGTGCAAGTCCTTTCCGGGACCTTGACCGAAGGCTACCGGACGCGAGTTACTCCGCTTGATTTCTTGCCTGAGCCGAAAAGTCTGAACGAGCCAAACAGTCCCGATTTGATCGTGACAGTATCGCCGACGTCGAGTGTTAAACCGCGGTGCGCTGATTTTTCTCTCCAGACCTGTCCATTGTCCAGCGTGACGAGCCGCTCACCGTATGTCTGCACGACGATTTCAACGATCCTCCCGCTGATCTGATCGATTTCCTTAACGTCGTCCTTGCTGATATCAAGACTAAAGCGCTCAACATCCGTATCCGCAACCGGCGGTGCCTTGGCCGGGGGTGGCGGCACGGGCGTCCGCTCCGGAGTGGATGAAACGTCCTCCCGTTCGCTCTTGTCGGCCGCAACAAGAGCGCTCTGCGACACGCCGCCGGCCACCTGGTCGTAGCAGCGCAATCGGACATCGTCGGCCTCGATAGTTGCGCATGACTCAATCTGCTCGGCAACGTCATCGGCGATGGCCGGTAACGCTGCCGGCAGTACGGCAATCCAGATTGACAGTCGATTAACTTGCATTGTCAGAGCCTTCCGGTTTCAGATTAATGTCACGGCTGCAAGTTTTGCGCTGCCCCTTCTCCGTTCCCGGAACGGCTACGACGCGCGCGGCGATCGAGCAGGCGTGCCCAGTTCTCGAGTGAAAATATATGGGCGTAAAGTGCCGACAGCGAGCCTTCATTGTGCAAGGCGGCAATAACATCGTTGCTCAGTGACCCCAGCTTCTCGCGGTCTACCGCAA
>JBGTHC010000039.1:0-11196 GCA_041746375.1 Woeseiaceae bacterium | reverse complement strand
TCCAGGGTCTGGGCCTTGGACTGGTTGGTGACCAGGACCCGGGTCCCAATGTCGTAGGCACTATTGTCCTCGGCGACGACGCTCGACTTGTTTACCTTGCCCGCCCACCAGCGGAGCACGGAAAGGCGATTCTTGAGCGTGCCGGTGCTGATGCCCTGTTCCTGCCAGCGGGTGACCAGGGCCTCGACGTGTTTCGGCTTGAGCGACCTCGACTGCATCCTGCGGTAACCCAGCTCGTGCAGCTGGGTCGCTATCAGTTCGAGCATGTGTCGGCGCCCCTCCTGGGTGGAAAAGCTGCCATCCCGGTTCTTCCGGCAAAGTGTCTTGAGCTGGTGGTTCAGGTCTTTCACGGTGCTATCTCGTGCGGTGAGTTTTGTTGACCACTGCGCATCCGTGAGGAATACGCAGTCCGGCGCCGGATCTTTCGATCCGTTGTCGGAGGTCGGTCGCGGGACACCAATCCCATACTCCTGATACCTCTATCAGGCTCACCGAAGGACATCTGTGGACGTCAGACGGTGGCCACCAGCCGGCCTTGCCAGGGCCAAACACAGGCAGACAAATACCTCCTTGAAGGCAATTTTTTAGAAGATGCGCCAACCACGCGCTTGCACGAGACAACGACGGAGCGAGGTCCGTCTTAATGGAAGATGCCGAGCTAAATAAGCCGCCCGGCTTGGTCGAAGATGCTGAGCCCTTGTTTCAACTCAGCTTGCGTTTCACGCTAGTGTTGCGAAGATGGAACCCGGTCTTTCGGCCGTGGCGCGTTTACAGGTCCCTTGCGCGCCTTGCCACGTATTCCGCAGTGGCCGCGGATAATGCAAATGACGCTAGCAAAACAGTGAGTGCGTGTCCAGAGGAAAGTCCGACAGTCAGGTGCAGGGGTTTTTCGTCTCAAAAAGTATCAAGTACTTGCACACCGCGTCACCTGGCCGGCACCTGCAGAATCCCGCTGGAACCGGCGTCATCATTGGTGCAGGACGCCGCGTCACTACAGCGCTTCGCTTGGTAGTGACGCGGCTCACGAACGGTTCCAGCACGGCAACTGGAGCGCATGATCGGCTCTGACCCTACCACTCTCGCGACAGCAGTGTCTCCGCTGCTGGTCCTGTTCGAAATCCGGGGACTGTAGGGAAAGTTCACGGCGAGCGATTGCCGTATATCGCAACCGGTCCACAGACTCAGATTCGCAGCCTGGCTCATCGTCAGTTCCCGATTGCCACGACTTGAGGCGGTTTCCCCAATCTCTACGAACCTCCAATTGCTTTACCGACGTAAATCATCGCCCGACTTCTGGCTGCGCCGGATCGAGCTTGCGCATATCGGTCATAACCGCAGGTTCGCGACGTACCGCCTTGACCTTCCATGCATGCCGTTTCTCTGGGATTATGTCAATTCGATATTTGTTCCTAAAAAACCATAAACGCTACTCTTGTTTTGGGCTGTTCGCCAATATTTCCTGATACAGAAACCCGCCCCTGCGATTGGCGCCCCTCTCCGGGCACCCCCAAGGTCGAAAAGACCCAGTTAGCACTCAAGACCGCGCATATGACTGTCTGAATCGATGCTGCTTACCGTTTATGGTTTTCCTTGCTCACTATTGACGGACTCGCGCGCTCGGCGTAAATAGCCCGCCAACTACAACAACGAAATATCCGCCCCCCTCCTTTCCAGTGCGAACCAACTGCCCGGAACGACATACCACCGAGCGGGGGGTTGGCGTAAGGACGAAACCATGAATCCCATTAATTTCTTCAGCTGCATACTGTTCCTGACCCGCAAGAGGCGCCGCTGCCTTCTTCGGCAAAGCGCAGCGATGCTTGCCGTCGTTGTGTCGATATTCCTTGTTGACGCGCACTTCCAGCCCCCCGCGGTCGCCGACACCCTTGCTGATTTTCAAAAGCGGCAATTTTACGATTTCGAGCAATGCGCCGGCAGTTGCCAGGTCGAGCTCGATAAACGGCTCGTTGGCTGCCCCGAATTCAGCGACGACTCCGAAAACATCGAAGCGCTGAACTGCAATGCCGAATCGCGGGACCTGTATCGGCGCTGCCTGCAGATGTGCCCGGCTGATCCGCGGCCGGACCAGAAATACATCCAATAACAGTCGCCCCATTCCCTGCGCGGAAACCCGTCGCATGAAGTTTGCCGCAAGTCTTACGGAGAACACCCCGATGATGCGTTCCTCTAAAGCAGCACTTCTCTTCCAGATCGTTGTAGCAATCTTCCTTTATTCGCCGTCCGTCACAATTGCCGCTCCCGGTCGTACTGTCGGTGTGGGTGAAGTGTCGACGAGCGGCGAGGCGACCTACTCGATTCCGATTGTCGTGCCGCCAGGCATCAATGGCCTCACTCCGGACCTCGCGCTGGCCTACGGACACCGCCAGAAGGAAAGCCTGGCCGGCGTCGGTTGGGGAATTTCGGGTCCTTCCGAGATCAGCCGATGCGCCAAAACACTGTCCCAGGACGGAGCATCCGACACGGTTAACCTGAGCACGAGCGACCGTTTCTGCTTCGGAGGCGTCCAGCTACGTCTGGTATCGGGAAGCTACGGTGCTGCGGGATCGACGTATCGCACCGAAGTCGACACGATCTCGCGCTTTACCGCCAACGGGACTGCTGGAAACGGACCGGCCTGGTTCAAGGTAGAGGACAAAAACGGGCTAATTTACGAATATGGCAACACTACAAACTCGAGAATCGAATCGCTAACCAATTACTTCACGACTACGGCGATAACATGGGCGCTCAATAAGATAAAGGATAGACAGGGCAACGAGATCATTTTTACGTATGACGAAGATGGTGCTCCGTACGGCGCCCACCGAATCGATGGCATCACATATCGATCCAACCCGGGCATGGGTGTCCCGGCGGCGTACCTGATCGACTTCATTTACGAAACACAGCCAGCAGCGGATATCGACACCCAGAACGCTGCCGGCAGCACGATACAGGACATCAAACGCCTCATTCGGATCGACGTGCTGTATACGCTGGCTTCTCCAGATACTCTGGTGCGGCGCTATCAGCTTGCTTACGAATCGAGCCTGTCAACAGCGAGCAGAAGTCGGCTCACATCCGTTCAGGAATGCGCAGGAGCGCCCGTAGAGTGCCTGCTGGCCACGAACTTCGTCTACCAGAACGGCACGAACGGGCTGGCGGCAGAAGTTTCCAGCGGTAGCACGGTTCCGGCTGGCACAAAGCCTCTGACGATCGACATCAACGGCGACGGACGCACCGACCTGGTCTACCCATCCGCCTCCGGTACGGGCACCTGGTATTACCGACTGGCCAACGCGTCGGGAGGCTACGTCGATGCTTTTAATTCCGGCATAGCCAATACGAACCACGCCAAGGCAATTGCCTTCGACCACAACCACGATGGATTCGACGACATCCTCGTCCCGTACAGTGGAACGACATGGTGGGTGATCAAAGGTGCTTCCGGTGGGCTGGTAGCTCCCGTCAACACGCTTGCGCCAGCAGAGAACGACGCTGGCGACGCCATCGCGCTCGACCGGAACGGCGATGGCCGAGAAGACCTGGTGTATCGGCAAGGCCCGACCGGCGGTGTGTACGTTCGTTACCGGAACACGTCGGGAAACGGATTCTCGACGACACCTACGCTGATTGTCGGATCTACGTTGATGAACGCCGTGCAAAGCCCGGTCTTCCAGGGCGTACTCAACCAAAGCCGGACGAATCACTTTGACGCCAATGGCGACGGACTTAAAGACGTCGGCGTTCGCATGCGCGAGAAATTCGGTGGTCACGGAGATCCAGTCAGTTACGCGTATGCGATAAAGATTATCCTGGGAGGCACAGCAGGTATTTTTCAAGCCAGCTACGATGCGTACCCAATGATCGCCGGGCTACCGATCGATATGAACGGCGACGGGTATACCGACATCGTTTTCGACCAGGGCGTCAACTCGATCCTCTACCGCCTGAGTACGGGCAAGTCGTACGGCGGTGTTCCGAATATCGGGCCTGCGATTGGCAATCTCGACATGAGCAGGGCGATTGCCTTCGATTGGGACAATGACGGCTACGAGGACCTGCTTTTGCCCAGCACGTCAACGAATACCTGGTATTACGTCAGATCGCTGGGAGATTCTTTTGCGAACCCGGTAAACACCGGATTGGCAGCCAACGGAGCCACGTTTGTCGCGCGCGTCGATGCCAATGGAGACGGTCTCCACGATATCGGGTATGTCCGGTCCACGGGCGTCTATGCTCACGTCCCTCACGCCGGTGTCATACCGGATCTCATGACCTCAGCTACTGATGGCAACGCCAACAAGATCTCCTTCACCTATTCCTCGCTGGCGGATGCCGCGGTTTACACGAAAGGGACCGGAGCTGCGTTTCCGAATCAGGACTACGTCGGACCGATCAGCGTCGTAAAGACTGCGGTGCCGAGCACCGGAATTACGACCGGCACCTATACACTGACGTACACGTATTCGGCCGCGCAAATGAACCTCACCGGGCGCGGCTTGTCAGGCTTCGACAAGAGGACTATTCACGACAGCCGCAACGGCGTTACCGTATCAGAGTACTTCAGGCGCGACTTTCCCTATCGCGGTCGGTTGCGTAAGCGCGAACTCCGGCTAGCCGACAACACGCTGGTGCAGGATATCACCGACACCTGGGCGAGCCAGACGGGCGGAACCGGAAACCAGAACTATCATTTCCCGTACATTTCTCAGTCGGTCGAGAAGAACTACGAAGCCGGCGGTACGTACAATGGCGCGCAACTGAATACAGTCACGACGGATACCACGGTCGATCAATATGGCACGTCAACGTATAGCAAGAGAGTGACCGTCGAGAGTGCAACTGCTAACGGCGTACTATCCGGCGCGACCTATACAGAGGAAATTCAGCTCAGCAGCCTGACAAACAATACGACAACCTGGTGCCTCGGTAAGCCTGGTCAAACTCAGCTTATCAACATGCACGACCAAGGCCTGACAGACGGCGACCCGATCACGCGCACGGTGACACAGTCGTGGGAAACTGCCGCCTACTGCCGTCTTCAACAGGAAGTCGTCGAGCCGCAAAGCACCACTTACAAAGTGACCCGCGCCATAGGCTATGACGGATTCGGCAATATCAATAACGAAAATGTCACCGGAGTTGGCATGGCGGCACGGACGACAACGACAAGCTGGGGCTCGACCGGTCAGTTTCCAGTGTCAGTCACCAACCCCCTGGCTCAGGCACAAACCGCTGTGTGGGACCCGGCCAAGGGTGTGAAGTCGAGCGAGACGGATGCCAACGGCCTCACCGTTTCGTGGTTGTACGACGTATTCGGCCGCAGAAGCCGGGAAACGCGAGTCGACGGCACACGCACGGACTTCACACTGACCACCTGCAACTCGTCCAACAGCTATTGCGGCACCACGTACAACCGAGTCCGGACTCAGGTACGAGCGTCGACCAAGCGAACGACGGGCACTGAGATTCGGTTCGACGATGTATACCTTGATAAGTTCGATCGGGAGGTTCAGTCGCAAACACAGGCGATGAACGGCGCTGTGTCGACGGTCCGGACGATATACGATACGCAGGGACGGGTATCACAGGTGTCCATGCCAGCTTTCTCCGCGACACCGGCCCATTACACAACCGCGACCTATGACGTGCTCAATCGCGTCACGGCCGTGTCACGCCCAATCGATGCCGGCACGCCGACGTTGCAGAGCACGTCTATCTCGCACTTGGGTCTCCGCGCGATTACCACGGATCCGGAAGGCAAGACCAGCACAAAGATTACCGATGCACTCGGCCGCGTTGTGCGGTCGACTGATCATTCGGGTTATTATCAGGAGTTCAATTACGACGCATTTGGCAGCTTGCTTCGCGTCCGCGACAGCCTGAGCAACAACCTGCAGCAACTGACTTATGCCTACGGAGTCCAGGCGCATCGGCTGACATCGATCGACATGGACATGGGCTCGTGGACGTATTCGCCGAACGCGCTCGGAGAGGTGGTCGCGCATACGGATGCGAAGTCCCAGAACTTCTCGGCGACTTTCGACAAGCTGTCCCGGCCTCTCACGCGCACGGAGCCTGGCAGTTCCACGACGTGGACCTGGGGAACCTCGGCGGCAGCGTACAACATCGGCCGGCTGGCTTCGGTTGCGAGCACGGGGCACTCCGAGTCCTACACGTACGACAACAAGGGCCGACCCAGTCAGCGCACCACGGTTGCGGATGCGACGTACCAGACGAACTATGGCTACGACGCGACATCGGGCCTGCTGGATTCCCTGACCTATCCAACCAGCACATCCAGCTACCGACTGAAGCTGAAGTACGCTTACGGCTACGGCATCCTGAACAAGATCTCGGACTTCAATGCAGCAACAACGGTATTCTGGGAAGCGACGGCAGTCGATGCCCGGGGCAACGTACTGCAGGAAGCGCTGGGCAACGGGCTGGATACGATCCGCGGCATCGACGCGGTCACCGGCCGCCTGGACTACGTGCTCGCCGGACCGGGCGGCGACGGTACCCGGCAGGACATGGAGTTCTCATGGAACAAGGTCGGCAGCCTGACGCAAAGAAAGGACCTGAAGCGGTCGCTGACGGAGAACTTTTTCTACGACAACCTGCACCGCCTCGATTACTCACAGCTGAACGGCGTCCAGAACCTGGATCTGAGCTACGACGCCATGGGGAACATCACCTCGAAGAGCGACGTCGGTGCCGGGACCTGGACCTACCACGCGACCAAGAAACACGCCGTGATCAACGCCGCCGGGAACACCTTCAGCTACGACGCCAACGGCAACCAGATCACGCGTAGCAGCAATGACGTCACCTGGACCAGCTACAACTACCCGAGCCGCATCGAGAACGGCACCAAGTATCACGACTTCTTCTACGACGCCAACCGCCAGCGCTGGAAGCAGGTGTATTACAACGGCAGCGCGAACGAGACGACGATCTTCGTCGGCGGGATCCTGGAGAAGCACACCGCCGGCTCCCTGACCGAGCATCGGCACTACATCCGGGTGGGCGGACAGCCGGTGGCGCTGTACACCCGGCCGAGCAGCGGCTCAATCACCACCCAGTACTTCCACCTGGACCATCTGGGCAGCGTGGCGGAAGTTACCAATGCCACCGGCGTCATCGACGTCAGCATGAACTTCGATGCCTTCGGTCAGCGGCGGGATGCGGCCGACTGGTCCGGACCACCGGCTTCGGGCGTGCTGACGACCATCGGCGGGGTCTCGCAGCGTGGCTACACCTTCCACACCAACCTGGAGGCGAGTTCGCTGATTCACATGAACGGGCGGGTGGCGGACGGGCTGACCGGACGGTTCCTGTCGGCGGACCCGTACATACCGGATGCCGAGATTACACAGTCCTTTAATCGGTACAGCTATGTGAGGAATAACCCGCTGACTTTCACCGATCCCAGCGGCTTTTGCGATACTTTCATTTGCGCAACGATCGTATCGTCAGTGTTTAATACCGTTGCCAACTTTTTGTTCGGTGGCAGCAGTGCGCCACCACCGCCGCCCAAAGGTTGCTGGGTGGCCGCGACCGCCTGCTACGGCAAGGCGGGGTCGTCGAAGCTGTTCGATATGGTCAACGACATCCTGCGGACACCCGGGCAGCGGATGGTCGGCGGCCGGCAGGGAACCTGGGGCAGTGGCCAGTTCGGCACCGGGCCCTGCGGGGAATATTGCCTGAGTTGGGGGGAGCAGCTGTATCCGGACTGGGAAACGGTACATACGGGTGCCGTGATACTCTTGCCCGGCTACGATTTTGGTACCTGCGTGAGCAGTCGGGGCGACTGCAGTAAGCTCGACTGGACTATTGCGATTGTCGGCATTATCCCAGGAGGAAAAGGAGTATCGTTAGGTGCCAGGGCGGTGGCGCATGCTGGTAGTGAAGCTTTGGCTGGCGCCGCCGCAAGGGGAACGGTCCGCGGCGGTGAAAGTGCTGCGGCGGCGGCGGGAAGACAAGCGCACCGAGAGCTTGCTGAACGTGTAGTACAAAAACCGGGCTGGCGATCTGAGCCACGTTTGCAGGGAGCGGATGGCCGATTCTATAGGCCCGATGTCGTAACGCCGAATGGTCGCGTTCTCGAGTTAAAGCCGAATACGCCTTCCGGGCGTGCAGCTGGCGCTCGTCAGATCAGGATCTACGAGGAACAGCTCGGCATGCTTGGGCGCGTCATCTACTACGATCCGTTGATACCATGAACGAGAAGTCAATTATCAGCGAGCTGGACGATTTGCTGAAGCCGCTCGGCTTCACACGGCGGAAGACTTCTTGGAATCGAAGATCTGGATACGTCGTAGAAGCCATCGACGTGCAGGTCAGCAAGACCAGGGACACCGCGACAGTCAACGCCGGCGTTCTCGACATGGACGCCCATGTGAAACTGTGGGGAAGTGAACCGCCGGCATTCGTCGAGGAACCGGCCTGCACAGTCAGAGCTCGAGTAGGTGAGCTGATCGATGGTAAAGATCTCTGGTGGCAGCTCAATGACGATCAAGTCGGCGCCAAAGTGTCTAAAGCGATCACCGACCACGTGCTGCCGTTCGTGAAGCGCATGCGTTCCCGGCAAGACATGGTGCGATGGCTGACGGACACCCATGTCATGAAGAAGAGACATCCGCCGCCGATCATCAACCTCGCGATCCTTCAGTACTTCCTCGGCAAATCGTCGGAAGCCTGTGCGCTTCTGGCCGAGCTAGAAAAGGAGGCAATTGGGGCATGGCGCTCAAGAGCAGCCGAAGTCGCAGAGCGGTTAGGTTGCGCGGGGTGATCGGGCGTTCGAAGTAGGAAGCCCAGGAACGTGGGCGATAAGCGCATCCCCCGGGGCGTCATGTTTGACAACGATGCATTTGGTAGCCTGCGACGCGTTCGCGACAGCCTGAGCAACAACCTGCAGGAACTGACATCGCCAGCGCGAACGAGACGACGATTTACGTCGGCGGGATCCTGGAGAAGCACACCGCCGGCTCCCTGACCGAGCACCGGCACTACATCCGGGTGGGCAGTCAGCCGGTGGCGCTGTACGCCCGGCCGAGCAGCGGCTCGATCACCACCCAATACTTCCACTTGGACCATCTGGGCAGCGTGGCGGAAGTCACCAATTCTTCTGGAGTCATCGACGTCAGCATGAACTTCGACGCCTTCGGTCAGCGGCGGGATGCGACCGACTGGTCCGGGCCACCGGCCGCCGGAGTGCTGAACACCATCGCTGGGATCTCGCAGCGCGGCTTCACTTTCCACACCAACCTGGAGGCGAGTTCGCTGATTCACATGAACGGGCGAGTGGCGGACGGGCTGACCGGACGGTTCCTGTCGGCGGACCCGTACGTGAGCAACCCGGGTGGCACGCAGTTCTTTAACCGCTACAGCTACGTCAACAATAACCCCCTGAGTTTCACCGATCCGAGCGGCTTTTGCGATACTTTCCTTTGCGCAACGATCGTATCGTCAGTGTTTAACACCATTGCCAACTTTTTGTTCGGTGGCAGCAGTGCGCCACCACCGCCGACCAAAGGTTGCTGGGTGGCCGCGACCGCCTGCTACGGCAAGGCGGGGTCGTCGAAATTGTTCGATATGGTGAACGACATCATGAAGATGCCTGGCTCTCGAATGGTAAGTCAGCACCAAGACATCGTGCTGCACGTTACGGATCCAGCAACCATCGTAGTGGGAGATGCAAGCAGCAGAGTTTGTTTTAAGTTTTATCTCCAAACAGAGGGTTTAGAGAAATTCGGGGAAGCGCTGAAACAGTATGCATTTGACGAACTCTTCGAACAACTTTTGCCAGACGCAGCACGCGTCTGTAAATCGGATGGGAAGTGCAATAGGCCATGAGTTGGTGCATATTATTGATCTTGTACGTGATCAGGTTGATCTATCCAGTGCACGCAGTTTAGCGAAGAGCGAGTTACGCGCATATAGCTGGCAATGGAACACCAAGGAAGTCTTTAAGTTGGATCGCCAGTACAGACAGTGGCTAACAACGAAGATTTCTGAATTGAATAATGCTCTCGGAGACACCCAATGAAATTCGCTGTCTCGAAGCGATCTCGAATCGTCGAAACTTCATTAGTCTTGGTATTTGTTGCCTTCGCGTGTAGTTGCGCAATTGGATCCGTAGGTGTGCCCGAAAGCGTTTCCGTCGCGTGGGCCTCTAGGGAATATTCTGCAGATCTCCCAGCGCCATTCGGAACAACGAAGGTTCGGATTGCGGAAGATGCAACGGGGGAAACCACTGATATTCGGATTCTGTTCTCCAACAACGAGATAATCATTCCAGGCACGGTACTGGAGGAAATCCAAAGTATTGGAGAACCGGAGATTGGGTACGAGCACGATGCATTGCGTGGCGACGAGACTATCGAAAGTTTTATCGTTAACTTTGAGTTCGGGCCTGCCTACAAGGTGGAGCTAACGGAGTGCATCCCCCAAGAAGCGCCGTGTTTTGAGTGGGTGCGTGACATCGTTGTTTTTAAGATCGATAGTAAAGGCTCAATTAGCAGACGAATTGTCTTTTTAGGTGAAACAGTGGGGAAGCCGTAGGCGACGTTTGTGAGTGTCGGTTGACTCACACTGCCACGATCAACGCCATAGGCGTCCACCTTAGTCTGAGCAACAACCTACAGCAACTGACATCTGACGAAGGGGTACAGGCGCATCGGATAACGTCGATACGGATGTAAGTTCGTGGAGATATTCACCGAATGCGGACCGCCGTTGCGGATGCAACTTATCAGCCAAATTATGGTTGCGACGCGACATCTGGCCCGCTTCATTCCTTGACCTATCTGCCCTTCAGCTACCGGCTAGAGCTTAATTGAGCCCAACGGTTATAGGGCTGCCGCAGAAATTCTGCTGTGTGAGAATTGTGTGACTGAGTAATGCATCGTCGTGCAAGGTACTGAATTTGCAACGTGCGTCCTGCCATTTGATAGTAATTAATTCAGTTGCTTACGATTAAATAGTCGATCTCCGAAGGCAGGGGTCACAAGTTCGAATCTTGTCGGGCGCGCCATTTTCCCCTTTAGTTTCAGTTGCCGAAGCACGGCCGCGCTAATCATCCCGTGCCGCCGGCGAAAATGTCTCAACGTCGGCCAATACCGGCTCCAGAAAGTCCCCGTAGCGGCGCCAGCGGCCTATCGAGCCTGAGCAGATCGGCTGCCTGACCTG
>JBGTHC010000038.1:0-3143 GCA_041746375.1 Woeseiaceae bacterium | reverse complement strand
TGGACGTGCAGGGCGTGCCCGCCGATTCGCTGAATGCGGATCGTTACCAGCGTCCGGGTCGCGAGTTCAACGTTGCATTCGATTGGTCCTTTTGACTTTGAAAAGCGAGACACTGATGAAACCTGCTCACCTCACCCTGCTTGCCTCGATCGGTTTGCTCGGCGCGTGCGCGACGCCCGGCAGTGTCACAACAACTGCCGATAAGGCCGACTACCAGCGCGTCGACAACCCCCATTTCGACGCGAATGAGCGCGCCGAATCGCCGAAGGAAAAGGATCGGCTTGCCATCCTCGGCATGCGCGGCGACTACCGTGTGGATTTTCACTTCAAGGAAACCGTGCCACTGAAGCGCGACTACGAAATCCGCGATGACAAAACGACCGGCGGCTACGAAACCGTCATCGTCGTCGAAGACAGCGACGATGAAGTGGTCCTCCAGCACCTTCTCGTCAGCCCGGGTGGTCACGTCATCAAGCACTGGCGCCAGGACTGGGTCTACGAGGCCGAATCGCGCTTCGAGTTCGTCGCCGACCAGACCTGGGACGTCGTACCGCTTGCACCAGAGAAGACAAAGGGCGCGTGGACGCAGTGTGTTTACGAGGTCTCTGATGCACCACGCTACTGCGGAACGGCCAAGTGGAAACACCGCTACGGCGTCTCCACCTGGACCAGCGACCGTATCTGGCGTCCGCTGCCGCGTCGCGAGTACACGATTCGCGAAGACTACAACGCGCTGAACGCCGAGAACCGCCACACGGTGACGCCGCACGGCTGGACGCACGAGCAGGACAACACGAAGACGGTGCGCAATGGCCGCGATACGGCTGGCACACTCGTGCGCGAGTTCGGCCTGAACGATTACCGTTCGATCGAGGGTTTCGATTTCGAACCAGCGCGTGACTACTGGGCGAAGACCTCCGACTACTGGGCTCGCGTGCGTGCAGCATGGCAACGGCGCTTCGCGGCGACCGGCACGCTGCGCCTGACGACGGAAATCGACGGCATGCCAATCATCATTGCGACCTTCGAGCAGGCAGAGAAGGCGGACGAGACGAGCCCTGCCGAGCAGCTCGACGCTGTCGAAACCGTCCTCGACGAGTGGACTGAGGGCGAAAGCCTGCTGTCGAGCCGTTGACGAGTACATCGCCGGGCTAATCTGCCAGCGATTTGCCAAAGCAGTTAGAGTAGCCGGTGAAGCTGGCGGATCTGATGCTCCCACTTCGCTTTTTAACATGACGAAGCGAGGTTCTCTAACGATGATCATACTGACGCAGGCAAACTGATGCGCGCCGCAATCAGCCGCATAGTGGCGTTCGTCGGCGTGGCCTGCCTGCCGACCGCGTCCCTCGCACTCGACGATTGCAGTGCCGAACTCGCGATATTCGATCAGCGCATCGAGAGCACAGATCACCCGGACTACAACGTGCAACTTGCGTTGCAGATGCGCCAGGGTATCGAGCAGATGTGCAGCTTTCTGGACGAGGCGGCGCTGGGCCAGATGCTGGACAACCTTGATGAAGTTCTCCCGCCAGGTCCGAGCGATCCAGCGCGCGAGCGTCGTCCACAGCCCTCCATTGTCCCAGCCGACGATGTTGACCGTGCCAGGGTCGCTTCGAGCGCGCCGCCGCGCCAACCGGCTGCCGTGGCATCGATGTTCGGCGCAAGTTCGCGCGGTCGATCGCTGGCGGCCCAGTTCATCGATCGTCCGGACAACATGGACATGTTCGCCATTTGGGATATGGATGTTCACAACGGCAACGCGCGCGTGCTTTACGCGACAACGCCGTCGACGCCGCAATTCGGTCAGCCCGACTGGCAAGCGTACGTCTACGTGGTGGAAATCGACGGCGACGGGCGAACAGCGCATCAAAAGGTGACCAGCCGACAGGCGAGCGATCATGCGGCGTTGGCGCTGCGTCGCGGTCACGACGAGATTATTCTCCAGCGGCAGATCGATCGGCCAAACGAACCCGCAACTCTCGAACGCTGGTCCATTACGCGCGCGGAACTCCTCTCCGCTGTGCCCGTACCCGATCCCGCCTGGCCGGATGGCACGCGGCATGATTGGCAACCGTTCCGGACGGCGACCAGTGACGGTAACGTCTTCTTTGGTGGCAGCAAGACGACCGGCACTGGCGGCAACTGGCTTGTTGCGTGGTTCGAATCGACACCGGCCGGTACGATTGTCGGACAAGGATCACTGGCCCGGCCGGACAGTACAGTGCCCTCCGCCTGGTTTGAAACGGACAACGGCGGCGGGGGTCTCACCATGTCCATTTCCGCGGCATCGGAACGTGGCATAGAGTCGTCGATGGATACGCCGATCCAGAGAGAAATAGGGGAGCGTCGAATTCACGCGGTGGTCGCCGCTGAGAAACGGCTCTTGGTCGTCAACGACGATGGCACTGATGCATGGGAGTCAATGGCACTCGAGCGCCAGTTGCTGTGGGGCGGCGACATGGCGATACCGCAGGACCTGCCGCCGGCGGAGATGCTGCGCCAGAACCAGGCGCAAATGCTGCTAACGCGGTCAGTGGCTGAAGAAACCGGAGCAACCCGGACCGTGGACAGTCTCGACGTCGGCACGAAGCGCGTCGAAATGATCAAGCCAACGAGCGACAGTTACGCAGTGCTTGCGACCGTGCGCGCGGATCGCAGTGTCGATCCGCCGATACACGGCCCGTACCTGCTGCATCTCGACCATGCCGGCGGCCTCCGGGAGGTATATTTGAATCCGCTCGCCGAGGAACTCGATACCCGCTTTTCGCTGCTGGCCGTTTCTCCGCGGGACGACATCTATCTGTTGGGCATGGGTGCGCATCGCGGGGAATCGGCCCATATCCTCCGCCTGGGTAAAGATGGGATCGTCGATGCATACGCTAGCGCGTCGGACCAGGAAGGCATGAAGATTGAGGGCCTGTTGGCGGACGAATCCGGTGTCTGGGTGATCGGCCATGGAATGATAAAGGAGCGGCGTGGACCGAGGCTTTGGGCGGAGCGGCTTGAGTTTCCATGAGATTTAGAGCGTTAGGCCCGAAAGTCTCCAGGTACGCATTTCGTCGTCAGTCTTTATCTGATTTGTGCGCGAAAACTGCCGTTCATTAAAATTACGTTTGGCAGTTCCTTGTCGGTATGCGGTACCG
>JBGTHC010000037.1:0-58999 GCA_041746375.1 Woeseiaceae bacterium | reverse complement strand
AAGGGAGCATTTCCGTAAAACAACCTCCCGAAGACCAGGCCCGGAAGTGTCTCGCACCGGGCTACGTTTAGAGGACGAGGTGCCATCGAGGTTGGGCGGAAAGGCGTGGTCAACGCCAAACCACGACGTAAGGTCTTGATCGCTGGGGAACCCTTTGGCGCAAATAAAGCGGACCGAAGGGAGCCATTGCGTCAAAGGGTTCCCCAGCGGTCGAGACCGATTCGAGCCACCCAGTCAGGAAATGCCCTCAAGATCGTCCGTGCGGTCGATGTCGAACGCGGCGTTCTCGAATGCGAGTGAGTGCACCTTTCTGGAGTCGTTGGCGATGACGTTTCTCGCGCCGCTGTCTCCCTGTAGTGCCTGCAGATTGGTGAAGCAGCGTGCCGGGAATATGACCGGCGGTCCCAGAGTTTCTGCATAGGTGGAGGCGACAATGGCACTTGTCGATTGGCGCCACTTTGCGACAAGCGCGTGGAGATGATCTTCGGTTACCAGCGGCTGGTCGGCGAGTAAGAGAAGTACAGCATCGGCGATGTGTTCCACGGCGCCGACGCCCTGCGCGATCGAACTGGCGATGCCACTTTGATAATTGTCGTTCGTTACGAAAAATCCTTGGAGCGGGCTGCATGCCACGAGAACATTGCGCCATTCGTGGCCGAGAACAAGGACATTCCTGTCGCCGCATACGGCTTCCGCCAGGGACACTGCATGGCGCGCAAGCGGTTTGCCGCGATAGTTCTGCAGCTGCTTGGTGCCGCCGAAACGGTTGGATGACCCGGCAGCCAGGACGATTGTAAAAAGCTTCATCGGTGTCATCTAATGGGGCTGCGGACAGAAACTATGGTCAGGAGTGTGCAACAATAGCTGCCGCCCGGTCTTTAGAATCTGTGCATTCGCTGTTCACGACGGCAGTGCGCATGCATCGAAGGAAAGCAGTTTGCACGTCATAAAGTCAATAGCGGACGCGAAAGCTCTTGAGGGAAAAGAGGTTGGACTGTCGGACTGGATCGTGATCGACCAGAAGCGCATCGAGCTTTTTGCCGAGGCAACCGGTGACTTCCAGTGGATCCACGTCGACGCGGAGCGGGCCGGTCGTGAACTTCCCGGTGGCAAGACCATCGCGCATGGCTACCTTACGTTGTCATTGATCCCCGCCTTGACCGGGGAATTCGTACGCGTCGAGAACCTGGAACGGGCGCTGAATTTCGGCTGCAACAAGGTACGCTTTTATACGATGGTGCCGGTCGGTAGCCGGGTTCGCGGTCGCGCCGTGGTAAAACAGGCGAGGCAGCGCGCCGGCGCTTTGCACCTTCTGTCTGAAGTGCGCATCGAAGACGAGGGTGAGCGCAAGCCGGCGTGTGTTGCAGAGACCCTGGGTATGTATTTTTTTGCAGGCTCCGGCACGCGGTTACCGCAAGTGCAGGGTGGAGCCACCGAATAATAGTTGTCAGGCAGAATTCAAGTCGAAGTCTAGTCGAAGCCAGGAGACAACCATGGAAGTATCCGGAATTATCGGCCTGCTGATACTGATCGCCGATGTCTACGCCATCCTGCAGATCGTGCAAAGCGGGGCCAGCAACGGCAAGAAAGTGCTGTGGATCGTGCTGGTATTGCTGCTGCCGCTCCTCGGCCTCATTCTCTGGTTCCTGTTCGGACCCAAAGCGGGCTGACTACTCGAAATTCTTGCGGAAGGTCACGCCCCAGGTGCGTGGTTCGCGCGGGTAGGCATTCAACTTGCCATCCTGGATCGGTACGTCGAACACGGTTTCGTAATCTGCTTCGTCAGCCAGGTTACGGCCCCATAGCGTAACGCTCGCGTCCCAATCGACAAACTCAAGCCCGACACGAAGATTGTAAACCTCGTAGGCGCTCTTGAGTTTCAGCGGTTCGTTGTTGCCGTCGGTCATGATATCCGAGTAATAATTAATCTCGGGCCGGATGAACAGGTTCGTTGAGCCGGTTAGCGGGAAGTACAGGTTTGTGGCCAGGAACACGTTGTGTTCCGGTGTGCTCGGGAGGCGATCGCCGGATCGATCACAAACCGGTACGTTGGGGTCGGTCTGGCCCGGATCTGCCTGGCCGGTATGGAACGGTGTCGCAACCCAGCAAGTACCGTTGGCGAAGTCGTCGAACTCGGCAACAATCCACGTATAAGCGAGCTGTACGTTGACCGCATCCACCGGGGCCCACCACAACTCAACTTCGGCGCCGTGCGTATCTGCCTTGCCCGCGTTTTGCAAATTAAACCCCAGCCCGGTGAACGAGTTGGCTTGCAGGTCGTCGATCTGCGTATCGTGAAACGCTACGTTGAGCCGGGCAGTCTCGAAATCGGCCTTCATGCCGATCTCAAGGGCCTCGGATGTCTCTGCCTCGAATACAGAACTGAACGCCGCATTGATGCGGTCGGTATTGGTGCCCCCGGATTTGTAGCCGGTTCCGTACGACGCATAGAACAGTGTCGAGTCGTTCATATACCAGGACAGCTTTACGGTGCCGGATACCTGCTCATCGTCCAGGCTTTCATTGGATGGCGCACGCGGACGCGTAACATCGAGAAGATAGGCACCCCAGCCGGCCTGACGTAGCGGACCGAAGGCGGCCAGGGAGTTCGGCGTGTAGGGGTTATAGGCTGCCGGGTTCGACAGGAACAGCGCCGATTCCGCGCCGATGGCGGCAAGGTCCGGCGGCGGTCCCAGGGTATTCTGCAGATAGCTGCCGTTGAGGGTTTTGTCCTCGTCCGTATAGCGCAGGCCGACGGTCAGCCGCCATGCATCGCTCAGCTCGAAATCGACCTGGCTGAAGACAGCCCAGCTGGTGTGTTCCTGGAGCATTATTTCTCGCGCGAACCCACCGTTGAAAAAGGCATCGGCGGATGGCGGCAGCGGTCCGGGGCCGTTGGGTGGACCCGGTACGCTGGCCGTAGCGGCGGCAATGCCGTCGACGAGGCAAGCGAGTTGCCCCTGCGCGGTAGTCGGTTCGGTGCCCGGCTGCTGGCCGCCGAGTTGGAACAACAGGCAATCGCCGATAAAGAAGTCAGCAAAGTTCGCGCCGGTGGTTAGCGTGTTGTCCGCATCCAGATCCTGCGTGAAGTAATAAATGCCGCCGACATAGCTGACTCGTTCGCCGAAGGTACCCGACACTCGCAATTCTTGCGATAACGACGATTGCTCGGACGTATTTCTTTTCGTAAACAGGGCCACATTACTGAAATCCGCGTCGATTTCATCCGTTGTGTCGAAGGCGCGCCATGCAGTGATGGAAGTCAGTGTCGTATTCTCGAAATCGTAGTTCATTTCGACCGACAGTCCACGATCCTCATTCGTGGCGCGTGGCAATTGGTTCAGCGCCATCGTTCGATCTTCGAAGTCCGTGCCGGTGAAAGTTGTCGCGCCGAACAAGGTGCGCAGAACGAAGTCCGTGCCGGGAATCGGTTGGCCCTGCGGTCCGGTTCGTCCGAAGGCAAAAATATTATCCTGACGTGTCAAAGCGGCGCAGCAGACTTCGTCGATTTCCGAGTAGTCACCGATAACCCGCAAATCGAATCGGTCGCTGGGCGTGTAATAGAGCTGCAGTCGGGTGCCGAAACGGTCGATATCGTTGATTACATCGCTGCCGAACGATGCGTCGCTGACATAGCCGTCGCGCTCGCTCGAAAACACAGTGCCGCGCAAGGAGAGCACGTCCTCGACAAGCGGAATATTGGATGCAGCGCTGATATTGAACAAGCCGTAATCTCCGGCCGTCGCTTCGACAAATGCATTGGTATCGCTGGCTGCTCGTCCGTCACTGGCGCTCGGCATCACCGTGCGCATGTTGATGGCTCCGGATGGCGTGTTCTTGCCGAAGAGCGTCCCCTGCGGGCCGCGCAGTATCTCGACCGCCTCGATGTCCACGAGATTGTTGATGACGGAACTTTGCCGGGCACGGTACACACCGTCCACGTAAAGTCCGACCGAGGACTCGAGCCCGAAATTCTGTGAGCTCGTGCCAATACCGCGAATACCAAAGGTGGTGGTGGTGGAGTTCTGGCTGCGACTTACCGTGAGCGCCGGTGCCTGCTCCTGTAACGTGTAAACGTCTTCGACGCCGGACTTCTCGAGTGCATCGCCCGTGACGGCGGTAACTGCAACCGGAATGTCCTGCAGGGGCTCAGGCCTTTTAGTAGCGACGACGATGATTTCCTCGAGAAACGCGCTGGACTGTTGCTGTTGCGCGTGAGCGGGAAGAATCATCGTGCCGGCGATAATCAGGATTGTGACAGCGTTAGCTGACGAACTGGACGGATTCATCGCGTGCCCCCCGGTGAATTGCGGTTACCGTCGATCGCAGGGACGCTGTTCCCGAATACTGCGCCAGGATGCTGCACACCGGGTCGAGCGAGTGTTGCTTGCAACGGACCAAGGGGCAGTGTACCCGAAATATACGACCACGTAAGGCGCAAACAAGTGGCACATACAAGGGGCGAAAGCAAGCGGCGAAACGAAGGAGCGACAACTGGGTGGCTCGAAGCGGTTTCGACCGGTGGGGTTCCCTTTGGCGCAATGGCTCCGTTCGGTCCGCTTTATTTGCACCATAAGGGAACCCCACCGGTCGAGACCTTGTGTCGTGGCGGTCCAATCCTCGCCGCTGGCCGGGCCAAACTGTTGAAGTCTTGTCTCTGTTGTCCCGGGCGCGGCCAGTTCTGTTAAATTGCCGTAACGAGAATCGCATCGCTACAACGGGGGAAATGATGCACGGACTCATGATGAATACGCCTCTGCTGATTTCGGCGATTGCCAGGCACGCGGAACGAAACTTTGCTGACCGCGAGATTGTTTCAGTTACCCAGGATGTCCCGCTGCATCGTTATACCTATGGTGACTGCATTCGACGGGTACGGAAGCTTGCCAACGCCGTGGAGCATATGAAGCTTGCCAAGGGTGACCGCATCGCCACCATCGCGTGGAACGATTATCGCCACCTGGAAATCTACTACGGCGTCGGTGGTGCAGGTTATGTTTGCCATACCATCAATCCCCGCCTGTTTCCGGAACAGATCGTATTCATCATCAATCACGCAGAGGACAAATGGGTCTTTACAGATCCCATGTTCTTACCATTGCTTGAGAAAATTGCAGCCGAAATCCCAGGTGTCGAAGGCTTTGTCGTGCTTACCGATGACGAGCATATGCCGGACACGCAGTTGCCCAACGCGATCTCCTACGAAGCACTGGTCAGCAGTGAAAGTGATCGCTACGAGTGGCCGGAGCTGGATGAGAACGATGCGGTGGCGCTTTGCTATACGTCCGGCACGACCGGCGAGCCGAAAGGCGTTCTTTACAGCCATCGATCGACGGTACTGCATGCTTACGCGGGCATCGCTCCTGACGTGCTGAACCTCTCCAATCGGGATTGCGTCCTGCCGGTGGTGCCACTGTTTCATGTCAACGCGTGGGGCGTTCCGTACTCCGCGTTGATGGTTGGTGCAAAGCTGGTGTTTCCGGGGCCAAAAATGGGCGATGGGGAAACACTTTACAATCTCATGGAAAATGAGAATGTCACCACCGCCCTTGGCGTGCCGACGGTTTGGCTGGCATTACTGCAATACGCGGCGAAGGCCGGCAAACGTCTCAATAAGCTGCAGCGTACCTGTATCGGCGGTGCGGCTGTACCAGAGTCCATGATCCGTGAATTTCGTGACAAACACGACGTTGTTGTCCACCAGGGTTGGGGCATGACGGAAATGAGTCCGCTCGGTACCTGCAACAGCCTCAAGGCCGGCATGGAAGACCTGCCCCCCGAGCAGATACTGAAGCTGCAGACCAAGGCAGGTCGCGGCATCTTCGGAGTGGAAATGCGCATAGTCGATGACGCTGGCACGGAATTACCCTGGGATGGGGCAAAATTCGGCGCGCTGCAAGTGCGCGGGCCGTGGATATGCAGCGACTATTTCCGGCTTGAGGGCCAAGCCGGCTCGCACACAGCAGACGGATGGTTCAACACCGGCGACGTTGCAACGATTGATCCTGAAGGCTTTCTGCAGATAACAGACCGGACCAAGGACGTCATCAAGTCGGGCGGCGAATGGATCAGCTCGATCGAAATCGAGAATACCGCGGTAGGGCATCCCGCCGTAGCGGAAGCCGCGGTCATCGGCGTCGCTCACGAAAAATGGACGGAGCGCCCACTGCTAATTATCGTCAAGGCCGAAAACGAGGACCTGACCAGGGAGGATATGCTCGCCTGGTTTGACGGCAAAATCGCCAGCTGGTGGTTGCCTGACGACGTCGTATTCGTGGATGCGATTCCGCATACTGCAACCGGCAAGATCAAAAAGACCGAACTTCGGCAGCAGTTCAGCGCTTATCGACTACCCGACGCACAATCCTGAACGTCCCTGTCCGGAAACGTCACACCAAGGAATGAGATGGCTGAATCAAAACGTTTGTATGGCTTGAAATCCATCGTGACGGGTGCTGCGAGCAGCCTCGGCGAGGCAATCGTGCGGACCTTTGTCAAGCATGGCGCCGACGTTATTGCTGCCGATTCCGCGGACAACCAGATCGACCGTGTCTACCAGCGCGTGCAGGGTGTGCACCCGCTCACCGTTGAGTACGAGTCTTCCACGATGGCGGCGAAACTTACCCAGTACGCACTGGACACGCTTGGCGGACTCGATATCGTGGTAAATAATTTTTCCGACATTTCTGATTCGTCGGGTCCGGCGGCGGGGAGCGGCAAGCGCAGTCGTCTGCTACAGAGCCAACACCAATTGATCCTCGATGTATCGCGCGCGGTTTTGCCCTTGCTCAAGCAAAGTCCGGCAGGAAGAATTATCAATATCGGCTGCTTGCCGAGCACTTTCGGCGCAAACGGCAAAGCCGAGTTTGCCGCGTCGCGCATAGCACTCGCGGAGCTTACTGCAACTCAGGCGGCAGACTGCGGGGCATTCGGTATAACAGCAAACTTTGTCCAGCCAGGCGCCATCATGACCGCTGCGAGCCGCGAGATTTTCGATGCAGACAGGGAGTTTCGCGACCAGTGCATCAAGGGTTCTGCGGCCAGGCGTCTCGGTGAGCCTGTCGACGTAGCGAAAGTGGTGCTGTTCCTCGCAACCGACGATGCGGTATTCGTCAGCGGTACGGGGATTGTCGTCGACGGCGGTGTCAGGTCGGGTTCAGAGCGGGTATGACGCATCCGGTTCTCGACGACCTGCTGCGCCTGTTGAGTCTGGAGCGCATCGAAGACAATATCTTTCGCGGCGAAAGTCGCGATATCGGCAGTGCGCAGGTTTTCGGCGGCCAGGTGCTTGGCCAGGCCCTGTCCGCAGCGCATCACACGGTGGACGGCCGCATCGCTCATTCATTGCATGCCTACTTCCTGCGTCGCGGCGACGTCAATGCGCCAATCATCTACGAGGTCGATCGCGCCCGCGACGGCGGCAGTTTCTCGGTCCGTCGGGTCGTTGCTATCCAGCATGGCAGGCCAATCTTCAATCTCGCGGCTTCGTTTCAGACTCCCGAAGTTGGCCTGGAGCATCAGGCGGCAATGCCGGATGTCCCCGGCCCGGACGGGCTGCAGGACGTTACGGAGGTTGCGCCGGAGATTCTGGCGCGCCTGCCGGAGAAGCTGCGGCGCTACCTGGTCGACCAGCGACCCTTCGAGTTTCGGCCGGTGCGCCCATTGAACTTCAGCAAACCGGAAAAGCTGCGGCCTGTAAAACAGGTCTGGATCAAAGCGGTGGACCGACTGCCGGACAACGTCAGCCTGCATCAGAACCTTCTGGCTTACGTGTCCGACTATGAGCTGCTCGGCACAAGCGTTCTGCCTCACGGCCTGGCGTTTGGAAGCGGTCGCGTGCAAATGGCAAGTCTCGACCATGCGTTGTGGTTTCACCGCGCACTCCGTGTCGATGAATGGCTCTTGTACTCGTTCGACAGCCCGAATGCATCCGGGGCGCGCGGCTTTGCACGCGGGCAATTTTTCACTCGCGACGGTACGCTGGTGGCATCGGCAGCGCAGGAAGGCCTGATCCGCGTACTGCCGGAATCGTCCAGCGACCGGAAAAGAACGGATCCCCGGCTGCAGGTGTAATCAGCCAAGTGCAGGAGCCCGCCCTGCGGGCGATTCAAGTTCGAATTGCGCGCGGTGCTATGGTTGATCGCCCGTTTTACGGGCTCCTACATCGGTGCTCCTGCCCGGATCACGGGCGATTACACCGATGCGACGCGCGTAAGGTGCTCGCGATAGCGCCGTGCATTGTCGACATATACCTGTGCCGACCAGCGCAGTCGTTCAATTTCAGTATCGTTCAGCTCGCGCACTACTTTGGCTGGCGTACCGATAATCAGAACGCCGTCAGGAAATTCCTTGCCTTCGGTCACCAGCGCGTGCGCGCCGACCAGGCAGTTTGAGCCGATGCGTGCGTTGTTGAGTACGCTGCTGCCTATGCCGATGAGCGAGTTATCGCCAATTTTGCAGCCGTGCACCAGCGCATTGTGTCCAATCGTCACGCCTTCACCGATCGTCGTCGGTTGGCCGGATTCCGCATGCAAAATGGCGCCATCCTGCACATTGCTGAAGGCGCCGATCGTGATCCAGTCGTTGTCTCCGCGAACGACGGCGTAGAACCAGACGTTGCTGCGTGCGCCTAGTCGGACACTGCCTATTACTGTCGCGTTGTCAGCGATGAAGTGATCGTCACCCTCCAGTACGGGTAAGCGATCGCCCAGCGCAAAAATCATCCGGATTTCGCCTGGTTGGCGACTGCTGCCGCAGCCTTGGCGATCGCCGCGGGATCGCCGAGAAAATCACGACTGACCGGTTGCAAGGACGCGTTCAGATCGTAAGCAATCGGTACGCCGGTCGGTATATTGAAGCCTGTAATCTCGTCTTCAGAAAGACCGTCGAGCATCTTGACGAGTGCGCGCAGGCTATTGCCATGGGCGGCGATGAGTACGTTCTTACCGGCGACCAGGTCCGGTGCGATTAGCTCATCCCAGCACGGTTTGACGCGTGCGAGTGTCGCCTTCAGCGACTCAGTCGCCGGGAGATGCGTAATACCAGCGTAGCGTTTGTCGTGCGACGGATGCCGGTCGTCATGCGGTTCGAGCGCTGGCGGTTCCGTGCTATAGCTGCGACGCCAGATATGCACTTGCTCGTCGCCGTACTTCGCCGCCGTTTCCGCTTTGTTGAGTCCTTGCAAGTCGCCGTAATGTCGTTCGTTGAGGCGCCAGTCCCGGACCACCGGAATCCACATTCGATCCAGCTCGTCCAGCATCAGCCACAAGGTGCGAATGGCACGCTTCAGAACCGATGTGTATGCGATATCGAAATCGTAGCCGAGCTCCCGCAGGGTAAGACCGGCATCGACCGCTTCCCTGCGTCCCAATTCGGTCAGGTCGACGTCGGTCCAGCCGGTAAAGAGATTTTTCAGGTTCCAATCGCTTTGGCCGTGACGGCAGAGGACGAGTTTTCCAGGCATTGCTTCTCCACTTGATGTGTTTCGTCGATCAATTGCTGATGAGTTTGCGCAGCTCCTGCGCAGCCACCGACAAGGTGGCAAAGTCGATCTCCTGACGTCTCTTCATCTCGTCGAGGATAACGTCGAGCTTTCTGATTCCGACGCCATTGGCTTCCTGCCATTTCTCCAACCGCTCTTCGAGGCTCGCCTTGCCGCGCGCACGTAGCAGACTTGCCGTCAGATCGCGGCGTACGCGGTAGAATTCGTCACGCAAGTTGCTGCGCGCCATTGCCTGCCAGCGTCCGCTGACAGGCAGGCTTTCAATCGAGCGATGCAGCCAGATAATACCGAGACGATCACTAAGTGCGGTATACATCCTGGCAGTCTCAACAACGTCCTGGTTGTGGTATCGCGCAAGGTCTGCAATATCCAGACCGCCACGAGTCAACAACAAGGCTGCCATCTTGCGAGCCAGTTTTTCGGGCACGCCTTGCTGTATGTTCTCGTCGCTCACCCGCTTCTGGCGTTCTTTGGATGTGCCGGAAACAATTCTGTAAACGCGTGCGTAAATGGTATCCATGCCCGGCTTCAGATGCTCGACAGAGGCAACGATGTTGAGCTCATCGCCATAACGATCTAGGAGCCAGTAGCAGGCGTGCCGCAGGATTCGACTTACCTCGAACATCATGGCTTGTTGCACGGTGGCCGGCACTTCGTTGTCGAGTGCTTCTATAGCGCGCCAGATTTCGCTTGCGTCCGTCAGCTCCCGCGCAACGACGTAGGCGCGAGCGATCGTGACGGCCTTTGCGCCGGTGTCCTGTTGCAGTCGCTGCACGAACGCCGGACCCATGCGATTGACGATGTTGTTGGCAATGAGCGTCGCCAGAATCTCGCGACTCAGGCGATGATGCGGGATGAGATCCGAATAGCGGCGTCGGAGGACCGGCGGAAAGTAGCGCTGTGGATCGGTCGTAAGAAAGTCCTCTAACGTCTGGCCGGACGCATTGAGCCCGTTATACAAATCGATCTTCGCGTAGCTCAGGATAATGGCAAATTCCGGTCGGGTCAGGCCCTGGCCTTTCTGCCGTCGCTCCTCGATAACGCCATCGTCGGGCAGGAATTCCATATGACGGTCCAGTAAGCCGGTGCGCTCCAGGTTGGTAATGAGGCGAGCTGACTCATCGATCCGCTCGAAGGCTTGCGCTTCCATCATGCTGATCGCTTGTGTCTGCAGATAGTTGCTGCGTAATACGAATGCGGCGACTTCATCTGTCATTTCCACCAACAGCGCATTTCGCTGTGTGCGTGTCATGCCCTTCTGCTTTTCGGCAGCGCCCAACAGAATCTTGATATTGACTTCACGGTCGGAACTGTCGACGCCGGCCGAATTATCGATGAAATCCGTGTTAACCCGGCCGCCGGTCAGGCTGTATTCGACACGAGCACGCTGCGTCATCCCCAGGTTGCCGCCCTCGGCGATGACCTTGCATCGCAACTGGTTCGCGTTGACGCGCACATTGTCATTACTTTTGTCGCCGACATCTGCATGGCTCTCGCTGCTGGCTTTCACATAGGTGCCGATACCACCGTTCCAGAGCAAATCGACCGGCATCTTCAATATCGCACGAATGAGTTCGAGCGGCTGCATGGAGGCCTGCTCGACATCGAGCAGGCTGCGTACTTCCTTGGACAGTCGAATCTGTTTTGCCTGTCGCGAGTAAATGCCGCCACCCTTCGATATCAGCTCTTCTCGGTAATCCAGCCAACTCGAGCGTGGCAGGGCAAACAGTCGTTGGCGTTCCTCGAAGCTTCCGGCCATATCGGGATCGGGATCGATGAAAATGTGCTGGTGGTTGAATGCGGCAACCAGGCGGATCTTGTCTGACAGAAGCATCCCGTTGCCGAACACGTCGCCGCTCATGTCACCAATGCCTGCAACCGTAAATGGATCTGTTTGCACATTGATTCCGCGTTCGCGGAAGTGCCGCTTGACCGCTTCCCAGGCCCCTCGCGCCGTAATGCCCATTTTCTTGTGGTCATAGCCCGCCGAGCCGCCCGATGCGAACGCATCGTCCAGCCAGAAACCGTACTCCTGCGAAATGCTGTTGGCGATATCCGAAAAGGTTGCCGTCCCTTTGTCCGCCGCCACGACAAGGTACGGGTCATCCCCTTCGCGACGCACAACCTGCGCTGGCGGCCGGACTTTTCCGTCGACCACATTGTCCGTGATATCGAGCAAACCGCGGATGAAAGTTTTGTAACAGGCGATGACTTCCTGCATGACGACATCGCGATCGCCGACCGGCAGTCGCTTGGGCACAAAGCCGCCCTTGGCACCGGTCGGGACGATGACGGTATTCTTGACGATCTGGGCTTTCATGAGGCCCAGGACCTCGGTGCGAAAGTCTTCGCGACGGTCCGACCAGCGGATGCCACCGCGTGCAATATCGCCGCCGCGAAGATGCGTGCCTTCGACGTCCGGTGAATAAACGAAGATCTCGAAACGCGGTTTTGGCAGCGGTGCTTCAGGAAGCCTGGACGGCTCGAGCTTGATGGAGATATAACTTTTCGCAGCGCCGCTGGGGTCCGTCTGGAAGTAATTGCTGCGCACGGTGGCGCTGACCGCGCCGGAGAACGCAGAAAGAATTCTGTCTTCGTCGAGGCTTACAGCGCGCGCAACGCCGCGTTCGATACCGGAAATACAGGCCTTGAGGTGCTCGTCGCGATCGGACTGGCGCATGCCAGGGCGAAACTGCAGTTCGAACTGTTCGACGAGGCTTCCGGCCAGACCTGCGTGCTGGACCAGCACGTCCTCCATGTAATTCTGGCTGAATGGCAGGCCGAGCTGAAGCAAATACTTCGCGTAACAGCGAATGAGTGCGACCTGTCGCCAGCCGAGACCCGCGCTGAGTACGAGTCGGTTAAAACCGTCGTTCTCGACGTTGTTATCGAGTACCTGGCGAAAACTGTCCTCGAAGCGCTCCGCTGCCGTCGCCAGGTCCAGGTCCTCCGTATCCGGAATGCGCAGCTCGAAATCCTGGATCCAGAACGTCTCGCCGTTCTTCAGCAAAATCCGGTACGGACGCTCGCTGTAAACTTCGGTGCCCAGATCTTCAAGAATGGGCATGACGCTGGACAGCAGCAGTGGGTCATCTGTACGGAAGGTACGAAAGTGCAGTTGTCCGGGGCCGGCATCCGGCGGCTGGTAAAGGAGCAGGAAGTGTTCATGTTCGCCTTTCAGCAAGCCGTCGATGCGCTTTGCGTCGAGGCAGGCGACAGACGGTGCTACATCGCCTTCGTAAGCCGGGGGGAAGCTATCGCCGAATTCGCGAAAAAGTGCAAGTCCCTCATCAGCTCCGAACTTCTCAAGCAGTTCCACGCGAAGTCGATCCCGCCAGGTCACAACTGCTTCGGCAATCTTTTGCTCGATGTCACGGATGCTGATCCGCGGCCGGTCTTCGGCGCTGGTGCGTACAATAATGTGTACCCGGGCCAGCGGCGAATCTGTTATCTGTACGCTGGAATCGATCGAGGTGCCTCTGAACGCCTCCAGCAGTATCTGCTCGGCTCGCCGACGTATTGCAGTGGTGTATTTTTCCCGAGGAATGAAAACGAGGCAGGAAAAGAAGCGGTGAAAGGTATCGCGACGTACAAAGAAACGGACCTTGCGGCGATCCTGCAGGTTCAGGATGCCCGTTGTCGTGCGCACCAGGTCGCGAACAGAACTCTGAAACAATTCCTCGCGCGGGAAAGAATCGAGGATATGCAGGAGTGACTTGCCTCGATGACCGGACGGGTCGAACTGCGATCGCGCGAGGACCCGCTGCACCTTCAGTCGCAGAAACGGGATACTCCTCGGATTTTCACTGTAAGCGGCCGAAGTAAACAGGCCGATAAAACGTTTTTCGCCGACAGCGTTGCCGTCATCGTCGAAAATCTTTATGCCGACATAGTCGAGGTAGCTGCGCCGGTGTACTGTCGAGCGCGAATTCGCCTTGGTGATGATCAGCCAATCCTTGCGTCGCGTGTACCGCAGCAGTTCCTTGCTCAGCTCGACCGCTCGACCACCGCGCTCGTCACGTGTCAGCAGTCCGAGGCCCGAACCCTTGACCGGGCGTAAATAGACCTTGTTACCGCGCGCGGCGACGCGGTATTCGCGATAGCCGAGAAAGGTAAAGCGGTCGTCCGCCATCCATTTGAGCAACGCCTTGCTTTCTTCCCTGAGTTCCTCGTCCGCCCCCGGAAGTGCTTTGTCGATGCCGGCCACCGCAGCAAGCATCTTCTTGCGCATCTTTTTCCAGTCGCGCACCGCAATTCGAACATCGGCCAGGACTTTTGCAATTTCATGCTCAAGAACTTTGAGGTGTTGCTGATCGGTTTCCCGATCAATCGCCAAGCGGATGAATGACTCCACCTGGCCTTGCGAGTCCTTGCGAGGAAGAATTTCGAGGAGCCGTCCGCGGGAATCACGCCGCACCCTGAAGACCGGATGAATGGTGATGTGGATGGTCAGGTTCTGGCGGTCAATCGCGGCCGATACAGAGTCGACGAGAAACGGCATGTCATCGTTGACCATCTCGACAATCGTGTAGGCGGACTGGTATCCGTGCTCGACATCGGATGGATTAAAAATGCGCAACAGCACCTCGCCCGGCTTGCGTTTGCTTGCAAACTCGAGGTGAGACATCGCCGCCTGGCCGAGAATGACAGGAGACCGGCCCTGCATGTCCTCGGAAGGAACATTACCAAAATACTGACGCAGAAAATCGTCGCATTGCTTGTGGCTGGTAAGGGTTGACGATGCGGGTTTCGTCGCAACGATCTCGTCCACCATGTGTTCCGAAATATCGCCTGCGCGACGTTGTTTCTTCTTTGGCACTGCGAACGCTCCGACCGCGGCGCATTGCAAAACGACGCGGACTGCAAATATGTGTCAAAAGACTTGGCTTACTGAGGTTTTTCCAGATCCTGAATCATGGCCGCCAGGAAACGACAGGCTTCGCCACCGGTAATACAACGATGGTCGAAGCTCAGTGAAAGCGGAATGCGCCGGTGGACTTCAATGCCCCCCATAACCGCCACAACGTCATGCTGCAATTTTCCCGTACCGACTATTGCGACTGTCGGCGGAACGATGAGCGGCGTTGCGTATCGTCCGGCAAGCATGCCGAAATTCGACAGTGTAATCGTGTAGTCCCGCATGTCCTGGGGAGCCACCTTGCGTTGCAGAGTTGCCTGTTTGATGTCGGCGACTGCATGGCGAATTTCATCGATATCGAGTTTGCCGACGTTGCGGATGACCGGAACGATCAGGCCGTCCTCAGTGTCTACCGCCATGGCGATGTCAATTCGCGATTCCGCCCGGTAGCTCGTGGTATCCGGATCGAAAAAACCGTTCAGGCCGGGTTCGGCACGGCAGCCGGCAACCAGCGCGCGCAGGATGCGCGGCGTAAAGTCCCGCTTGTTGAGCCACTCATGAATGTCCGCATCGTCGAAGATTGTGCATAACGCGATCTGATCACGGGACAGTGTCATGCTCTGTGCCATAGCGCGTCGCGGACCGCGCAACGGCACACTGTAACCCGCCGGCATCGCCTGCCGCGCCTCCTGACGGCGCGCCGACAACTTGCTTTCAGTTTGGCTGTCATCCTGGAATCGTTCCAGATCGGCAAGCGTTACCTGGCCGTTCTTGCCACTGGGGGTAACGGCCGCCAGATCGACGCCCACACGTTTCGCCTGTGCGCGCACGGCCGGAGTCGCCTTGACACGGCCTTTGCCGCGGCGCCGGCTGCTGCCGGCGATGGCAGTTTCCTCAACCAGGTCGCTTCCCGAGACCATATTGCCGACCACGGTGCCGGAATCCGGTCGTGGTTCGGACGCTTCCGGCGATGCGGCGGGCCGGTTCGCGGGCGCGCTGCTTTTCGGAGCGTTTGCCGAGGTATCCGCCGCAGCATCCGCAAAATCGACCAGCGCGGCGCCGGTCGGGACGATGTCACCGGCCCTGGCATGCAAGTGCGCGATCTTGCCGGTGTAAGGGGAGGGTACCTCGACGACCGCCTTGGCGGTTTCGACGGATAGCAGCGGCTCATCGATCTTGACCGAATCGCCTTCAGCAACGTGCCACTCGACGATTTCGGCTTCCTGCAATCCTTCGCCCAGATCGGGGAGATTAAAGGTCGTCATGAAGGTTGCCCCGGAGCACGCCACGCCGTTCAGTCATCGAGCGTCTCCCTGATGGTATCGGTAATTTTCGCCACACTCGGCATGTAATCCATCTCGCGCCGAAACAGCGGCATGACGACGTCGTACCCGGTCACCCGTCGTATCGGTCCCTTGAGATTGAAGATGCCTTTTTCGGCGACGATGGCCGCCACTTCCGCACCGACTCCACAGGTTCGGGCCGCCTCATGAATAATCACCAGCCGGCCGGTTTTTTCGACGGACTCAAGAATGGTTTCATAGTCTATCGGACTGATCGTCGCCAGATCGATGACTTCGCAACTGATGTCATTTTTTGCAAGTTGATCAGCGGCTTTCAGCGTTTCGTAGGTCATTGCGCCCCAGGTTACCAGCGTAACGTCGTTGCCTTCGCGCAGAATGTAGCAAACGTCGAGAGGCAATGCTTTGCCATTATCTTCAAGACTTTGTTTGTTCAATCGGTAGATGCGCTTGGGTTCGAGAAAAACCACCGGGTCCGGGTCGCGTATGGCGGCCAGCAGCAAGCCGTAGGCCCGCGCCGGCGAGGAGGGAATGACAACCCGAATGCCCGGCATGTGGGCGAAGAGTGCTTCGGTGCTTTCAGAATGGTGCTCCGGCGCATGAATGCCGCCGCCGTACGGGGCACGCAGCACCATCGGGCAGCTCAGGCGGCCACGCGTGCGGTGGCGCAGTCGCCCGGCGTGGTTGATCATCTGGTCGACGGTTGGATAGATGAAGCCCATAAACTGAATTTCTGCCACTGGCCGCATGCCCTGCGCGGCCAACCCGATCGATACACCGGCAATCATACCTTCCGCGAGCGGCGTGTCCTGTACGCGGTCAGCACCAAATCGTTGCTGCAGGCCGGCCGTGGCGCGGAATACACCGCCATTGATACCCACGTCCTCGCCGAGGACGATGACGGACGGGTCGTGGTCCAGTTCCCAGGCCATCGCCATAGTGACGGCATCGATCATGGACACATCAGCCATGCGCACCCCCGTCCCGATCTGCATAATAGGCGGCGTGTTCGCGCTGTTCCTCGAGGAATTCGGGCAGGTCCCGGTACATGTAGTCGAACATCGCCTCGGCCGGTGCTTTCGCCGTGTTCAGGTAAAGCTGTACGGCTGAGTCGACTTTTGCGGCAGCCTCCTCGAGGAGGGCTGCTTCCTTTCGCTCGTCCCATACGCCGGTGTCAGTAAGGAATTTGCGAATCCGGATCAGCGGTTCCAGCTTGCGCGCCGTTTCGACTTCGTCTTTCTTGCGATAGCGCGACGCATCGTCTGCCGTCGTGTGATCGCTCAGCCGATAGGTGACCGCTTCGATCAGTGTCGCACCGTCACCCTTGCGACCGCGCGCCAGGGCCCGCTCGACCCAATGCCGAACTGCGATCACGTCATTGCCGTCGACCTGGATACCCGGAATGCCGGCGGCGACGGCTTTCTGGGCGAGCGTCTTCGACGCAGTTTGCAGCTCGATGGGAACCGATATGGCCCACTTGTTGTTGACGACCATGAAAACGACCGGCAGCTTGCGCGCACCGGCTATATTCATCGCTTCGTAAAAGGCGCCTTCCGATGTGCCACCATCGCCATTGACCGAAACCGCGCAATTTTTTTCGCCACGCAGTTGAAACGCCATCGCGGCGCCGGCGGCATGCAGACACTGCGTTGCAATCGGCACACAAAACGGAAAGTCTTTGCGCGGACCCTTGAAATCGCTGCCGCGCTCGTCGCCGCCCCAATAAAGCAATACATCCGACATCGACACACCGCGGTAGAACATCGCGCCGTACTCGCGATAACTCGGCGCGAGGACATCGTCCTCTTGCATGGCAGCAGCGAGGCCGACGTGAGTCGCTTCGTGCCCCAGGCACGAGGCGTACGTGCCTAGTTTGCCCGTGCGTTGCAGATTGACGGCTTTGGTATCAAACACCCGTGTCTCGGTCATGCTGCGATACATCTTGATGAGTTCATCGGTATCGCGCGCCAGCTCCGGAATATCGCCACTGGCCTTGCCTTCAGGATCAAGGAACTGACTGTACTGGATCTCGAAATCCGCAATGGTTTCCAAGGCTGCTCCCTTGCTCGAAGTGGCAGGATGTTCGTAGTTTTGTCGCGCCCGGGGGCCCGCTCGGGAGGGCCCGTGTCGGCGGGCCGGGATTATACAGCATGGGCAATCGACCCGCCCTTATACCGCAATTGTGGTAGCTGTCGACTCGCGCCGGCGCACAGTCCGCACTTGAATGCAGTTACGACACGCGAGCAAATAAGCCTACAATGCAAACAACCTGGTTGACTGCGCTCCGTCATGAAGAAACGCAAGCTGGAATCGACGATTCATACTGAGCTCGACCGCGAGAGTGACTATACCGCGTACCTGCAGCTCGACCGCTTGCTTGATTCGCAACACCCGCTGAGTGACCCGCCTCACCATGATGAAATGCTTTTCATCATCCAGCACCAGGTTGCCGAACTGTGGATCAAACTGATCATCCATGAAATTGTGGCCGCCAATCGGCGCATGCGTGAAGACGAAATACAACCCGCCGTTAAACATCTCGCGCGAGTCAAGCACATCCAGAACCAGACTTACAATCAATGGGTCGTACTGGATACCCTGACGCCAAGCGAATACGCCCAGTTCCGCGACGTTTTTGGCACTGCTTCCGGATTCCAGTCGCCGCAGTATCGACTGTTGGAGTTTCTGCTCGGCAACAAAAGCAGCCGAATCCTGAGCGTCTACAAGCATCAAGAAGACTGGCATGCGCGTCTCAAAGAAGCCCTGCATGCGCCAAGTCTCTTCGATGAGTTTCTCATGTATCTCTCGCGCGCCGGCTGGACTGTCCCGCGCGCCGCGATCGAACGCGATTTCAGCCAATCACGCGGCGACTATCCAGGTATTGTCACCGTCCTGAAACAGATCTACGAATCTCACGATGACAACTGGGCCTGCTACGAAATGTGCGAGGCACTGATGGACATTTCAAACAACTTTCAGTTCTGGCGCTTCCACCACATGAAAACCGTCGAACGAATAATCGGCCACAAAAAAGGCACTGGTGGCTCCTCGGGCGTCGCGTTTCTGAAAAAAGCCCTCGACATCGAATTCTTCCCCGAACTAATCCAGGTCCGAACGGAAATCGGTGCCGGCTGACAACAGTGGCACTTCGTTATTGTCTACCCCTCTTTGCCCGCTGACGCAGGGCAGGCACGGGGAGTAATTTTCGGAACGCCGTAAATACGTCCCTGTAGGCTCCGGGGCAAACATCCCTGTTTGCCACGCTCCGAAATGCACTCCCCGTGCCCACCCTGCGTCTACGTAGCGCGGCGTGTTTGTTGTGGTGCCGATAGGGAGCGAGCTGTGTGGCAGCCAACGCTATTCAGGATTGTCAAAACCATGGATGTTTTTGCCAAAGCCGCCATGGATGGCTTTACGGCGGTCCTGAATAGCGTTGGCTGCCACACAGCTCGCCTGCGCCAGTCCGCTACGCTGAAGAATGGGTGCGTGAGGTCGAGCCTGGCGCGCTTGCTTCAGCGCTGCGGGGAGCCGATCAGGCGGGCGCGGGCGAGGAGGCGTTCCATGATCAGGTTGAGCGTGCGGACTTCGTCGGCGCTCAGGCCGTGCAGCAGGTCTTCCTCGAATTTGAGGGCGACGGGTGCGATTTCATCGTGAACTTTGCGGCCTTGATCGGACAGATTGAGGATCGAGCGGCGTCGATCGGCGTCGGCAAACTGGCGGTCGATACGCCCGCTTTTGATAAGTTTCGAGACGGCGCGACTGACGGCGACCTTGTCCATGAGTGTGCGTTCGGCGACCTCGACGGCGGACAAGCCGGGAAACCTCCCGAGCACGGCGATGACTCGCCATTCGGGGATACTGAGACCAAACTTCCTGTCGTAGGCCCTGGCGATGGTGCTGCTGACGGTATTCGACAGTATGGACAGCCGATAGGGCAGGAAGTCTTCCAGTATCAGTTCTTTCGTCATCTGTGGGTCCAGGAGTCAATGCGGGCGAGCGGCGCTGAGCGACCCGTTACAGTAACCAATCACGCGTTGCTTGTTCAATACGTTTAACGAGCGAAGGCCAAGATTGGCCGGCACATTCTGCCCAGATGCGACTGTATCCAGCGCACGGTATCAATTCGGGTATTGTCAGGACAGGTGCTGCGCGTGCAGATACTCGGTCGATTGCATTTCGAAAAGGCGGCTGGTTGTGCGCTTGAACTCGAACGATAAACGGTGACCGGCATAAAGGTCTTTGATGGCTACTGCGGCTGATAGCACCAGCTTGACGCGACGGTCATAAAATTCATCGACGAGACTGATAAAGCGCCGTGCGGCGTTGTCATCGTCGGCGGCCAGAATTGGCACGTCGGAAACGATAACGGTCGGATACCAGCGCGCGATTTCGATGTAATCCTCCTGGCTGCGCGGTCCTGCACACAGTTCCTGGAAATCGAACCAGATTATTCCAGCAGCTCGACGCCGGCAACCGATACGGCGTCCGGAGATCTCAATTGCTTCGTCCGTCTCGAACTGACCGGCAGTGATCTCGTGAAAATAGTAGTCGATCCTTGCAGTAGCGTCCGCATTGGCAGGGTGAAGAAACGTGCCGGCGGACTGCAGCAGGCGCAGGCGGTGATCCGTCGTGCCGGCGAGTTCCAGGACTTCCGTATGCTTCTGCAGTAACTCAATGGCGGGCTGGAATCGTTCCCGTTGCAGACCGTTCCGGTACAGGCCGGATGGTGGCACATTGGAGGTGGCAACGACAACGACGCCGCGTCGGAGCAGGCTCTCGAGAAGGCGGCCCAGGATCATTGCATCCGCGATGTCGCTGACGAAAAATTCGTCGAAACAGAGCACGCGAACATTCTCGGCGAGGTCCGCGGCAACCACGTCGAGTGGGTCGGACGTGGGACCAAGGTTCTTCAGGCGGCTGTGAACTTCGCTCATGAGGCGGTGAAAATGTACGCGCTTCTTTGCTTCAATCGCGAGTGTTTCGAAAAACAGGTCCATCAGGAAAGTCTTGCCACGGCCTACACCGCCCCAGAGATAAATGCCGCATACCGGTCTGGCAGGGTCCATCAAGCGCAGAAATCGAGCGATTCTCTGCACTGGCGTTGGGCGCTCGAGGAGCCGGTCCTGCAGGCCCTGTAATGCATTGACGATGCCATCCTGCTCCGCATCGTGCATCATGCCGGGGTTTGCGCACCGATCGTGCCAGGCAGTGGTTATAGTCATCTTATAGTCATAGCACTTGTTCAGGATCGGCATCACGCATCAGTGACTACAACGCTGTTTTGACAAATCCTGCAGGTGAGGCATGAACGATAGCATTGAACGAGAATCGATGGAGTTTGATGTCGTCATAGTGGGCGGTGGTCCGGCCGGGCTGGCTACGGCCTGTCGATTGGCCCAGCTTGCCGCTGACAAAGGCGTGGAACTCGGGATCGTCGTTGTTGAAAAAGGAGCCGAGATCGGCGCCCATATCCTGTCCGGCAATGTGTTCGAAGTTCGCGCCCTGGACGACCTCTTCCCGGACTGGAAAGAGCGCGGTGCCCCGGTGACCACCGACGTCAAGGGTGACCGGTTTCATTACCTGACCGGGGCCGGGAAATCCGTTCGCGTGCCGAACCTGTTTGTACCACGCACCATGCACAACAAGGGCAACTACATCATCGGCCTGGGCAAACTGTGCAGGTGGCTGGGCGAACAGGCAGAGGCACTGGGCGTCAACGTGTTTCCAGGCTTTGCCGCGTCCGAGGTTCTATACGACAAAAGTGGCGCGGTACGCGGCGTTGTGACGAGTGACATGGGTGTCGGCAAGGACGGGCAGCCTAAAGATTCCTACACACCGGGCTATGAGTTGCTTGGCAGATACACGGTGTTTGCGGAAGGCTGCCACGGCAACCTCGGCAAGTCGCTGATCGACCACTTTGATCTGCGTCGCAATGCTGACCCACAACACTATGGTCTTGGCATGAAGGAGATCTGGGAGATCGAGCCGTCATTGCACGAGGAAGGGCTTGTTGTGCACACGCTCGGCTGGCCCCTCGATAATCGAACTGAAGGGGGTGGATTCCTTTATCACGCCGCTGGTAACCAGCTATACCTCGGTTTGATCGTGGCGCTCAATTATCGCAACCCGCACCTGTCACCCTTTTCTGAATTTCAGCGTTGGAAGCTGCACCCTCGAATTCACGCGTACCTCAAGGGCGGCAAGCGAATCGCGTACGGTGCACGCGCTGTCAACAAGGGCGGCTTGCAGTCACTGCCCAAACTGGCGTTTCCCGGGGGCCTGCTGGTCGGCTGCGATGCCGGGTTCCTGAATGCGGTCAAGATCAAGGGTACTCACACAGCTATCAAGAGCGGCATGCTGGCGGCCGAAAGCATTTTTGCAGCGCTGCAGGGTGGTGGCAGCGCCGAGTCAGAGCGCAAATCGTATGACAGTGCCGTTCGCGAGTCCTGGATTCATGATGAACTGCATCGCGGTCGCAATTTCAGTCCCGCATTGCATAAACTCGGCACCTTCGCGGGCGCCGCATTCGCGTTCGTTGACCAGAATATTTTTCACGGCAAACTGCCATTTACGCTGCATGACCGGGTTCCCGATCATGCCACGCTGCAAAAAGCCAGCGAGGCGCCCGTCATCCACTACCCGAAGCCGGACGGCGTCGTCACGTTCGACCGCCTGTCCTCGGTTTTCCTGTCGAGCACCAATCATGAGGAAGATCAACCGTCGCACCTGAGACTGAAAGATGCCTCGATTCCGGTGCAATTCAATTTGCCGACGTACGATGAGCCGGCACAGCGCTACTGTCCTGCCGCGGTTTACGAAATCGTAACGGAAAACGGCGAACCCAAATTTCGCATCAACGCGCAAAATTGCGTGCACTGCAAGACATGTGACATCAAGGACCCCGCGCAGAACATCGTCTGGGAGGTCCCCGAAGGCGGGGGCGGACCGAATTACCCCGGGATGTGAGGCAACTACTTCGGCTGCATGCGAATTGCGCCATCCAGTCGGATGGTTTCGCCATTGATCATCGTATTTGCATAGATACATGCCACGAGGTCTGCATACTCCTCAGGTCTGCCCAGTCGCGGCGGGAAGGGTACTTGTTCACCGAGTGATTTCTGCACATTTTCGGGCAGCCCGGCCATCATGGGCGTCATGAATATGCCGGGTGCAATGGTATTGACGCGAATACCGAAGCGAGCCAGTTCACGGGCGATCGGCAGCGTCATACCGACCACGCCGCCTTTCGAGGCCGAATACCCCGCCTGGCCGATCTGGCCCTCGAATGCGGCTACGGATGCCGTATTGACGACAACGCCGCGTTCGCCTTCCGCATCCGCATCGTTCTCCTGCATGACGTTCGCCGCTTCCTTGGTGAGAATGTAGCTGCCAAGCAAATTAACTTTCAGCGAACGCTCGAAAGCGGCAGCGGGTGCCGGGCCGTCACGGCCCAGCACGCGCGACGGCAACAGAACGCCCGCGCAATTGACCGCCAGCGTGAGCGAGCCCATGAACTGCCGCGCTGTAGCGACGGCGTCACGGACCTCGGCTTCGGACGAAATATCGGCGCGGACAAACTTCGCGCGCTTGCCGAGGTCACTGGCACTGAGTGTGCCCTGTTCTTCATTGATATCGAGCAGAACTGCATGCCCACCCTCCTCGATAACCCGCCTGGCGGTAGCCAGGCCGAGACCGGACGCGCCCCCTGACACGATTGCCGTCGCCAATTCAATTTTCATTCGGTTCTCCGTATTTCCGGCTGATCACACTTCTCACACTTCGATGGCAATTGCCGTTGCCTCGCCGCCGCCGATACACAAGGATGCCACCCCGCGTCCACCGCCCTGCGCGCGCAGCGCGTGGATGAGCGTCACGATGATTCTTGCTCCCGAGGCACCGATCGGATGACCGAGTGCGCACGCGCCACCATTAACGTTCACTTTGGCGTGATCGAGGCCGATATCGTGCATGGCCGCCATGGTTACGCAGGCAAATGCCTCGTTGATTTCGTAGAGGTCGACGGAATCCGCAGCCCACTGGAGTTTGTCCAGCAACGACCTGATAGCAAACACCGGAGCGGTCGTAAACCATTCGGGCTCCTGCGCGAACTCTGCCTGGCCTGCGATGCGGGCAAGGACGGCAAGCCTGCGTTTTTTCGCTTCGGCCTCCGATATAAGAATCAGCGATGCGGCGCCATCGGATATGGACGAAGAACTTGCCGCTGTTACCGTGCCGTCTTTGGCAAAAGCCGGCTTTAGCTGCGGAATCTTTGCGACATCGTTGCGGCCCGGCTCTTCATCTTCGCCGACGATGACTTCACCTCTACGCGTCGCAACTTTTACAGATACGATTTCGCTGTTGAAATGGCCTGCAGCTATTGCCGCGCGCGCGCGATTGATCGAAGCAATCGCAAACTCGTCCTGCGCTTCGCGCGTAAAGCCGTATTTCTGCGCAGTGACCTCCGCGAAATGCCCCATCGAGTTTCCATCGGCGGGATTTTGCAGGCCATCGAGCAACATGTGGTCCAGTACCTCCTGGTGCCCCATTCGGTACCCGGCGCGTGCTTTCGGCAGGAGATAGGGCGCGTTGCTCATCGACTCCATACCGCCGCACAGCGCGATATGCGCATTGCCGGCCACGAGGGAGTCGTAGCCGAGCATCGCAGCCTTCATTCCTGAGCCACACACCTTGTTGAGTGTCACGCAGGCGGTCTCTTTCGGCAGGCCGGCAGCGAGCGCGGCCTGGCGCGCGGGTGCTTGCCCGAGGCCCGCCGGCAACACGCAGCCGAGCAATACCCGGTCCACAGCGGATGGCTCCAGGCCACAGTCCTCGAGGCAGGCGATAGTCGCTGCGGCAGACAGTCCGGTGGCGCTGACGGCGCCGAGGCTACCCTGGAACGAACCGATGGGTGTGCGGCGCGCCGCTACAATAACGATGGAATTGCTACTCATAAGCGTTGGTCGAGACTCTGAGGAGAAGGTTGCCTGGCCGCTGGTTGCGACGAGGCAACGAGAAACGGACGATGGAACGGAGTGCGATTATTCACATTGATTGTCGTTCTGCAAGCCGGGCGCGGTGCCGGGCGCGGTGCCGGGCGCGGTGCCGGGCACAGAGCCGGACATTGTGGGACCACCATCCCGTTCCGCCATGCTATGGAGGTCCGTCAGGTCCGGTTCGTCAAGCACAGCAAGCAATGCCTGACGCGAACGTTCGGCCAGGGCCTTGCTGCTGGCAAAAGCCGGGTTGTCGGGCGCGATGGCAGGCAGCGCACGTATCGTCAGGCGTTTGCGCCGCGGCAGCAGGTGTCCCGAGGGCAGAAGGTGACGAGACCCACCGATCGCTACCGGCACCACAGCAAGGCCGCCTTTGATCGCAGCGGCGAACGCGCCGGCGCGAAACCTGCCGAGGCCCGGCTCAGGGCGGAACGTACCCTCCGGAAATACGGCGAGCGACTCGCCTGCGGCTGCCGCTTTCAGCAGGTTGCGTGCGTCCCGCGAGCTCCGGGAGGCTACGAACCGTTCGACAAACTTTGAACCGATACGACGCAACAGGAAGTGCACGAACGGCACATTCTGCATCTCCCCTTTGATGACGAAGGAAAAGCGCGGCGGCAGATAGGCTTGCAGTATCACACCGTCGAGATAACTCGCATGATTGGCAACAACGATGCAATGTCCACCCGGGATGTCGCCAAAGTTCGAGCGTTCGACCGGAATTCCTGCAACGGCGAACCACGAGCGGGCCGCCGCCGATACCCAGCGTCGTCGTCGCGACAGACCAGGCACCACCGTCGCAAAGAGCAGGGCGATGCTGGCAAGGACTGCAAAAGCGGCAAGTGCGAAAATGCCGTACAGGATGTCGGTACTTCGTTTCAGCATGGAATCGACTCCGCTCAAGTTGAGTACCGGTTAACGGCAAACGCCGCAATTACCGTGCATCCTTTGAAAAAGGTCCGGCGATGGCTGTGATGCAGGTCACTTTATGTTAATGCCTTGGGGAATTTGTGACATCGGTCACGCCTGTGCCGAATTGCCCTCATCATACTCAAAATCGCGCAAAATCCGTTGCTTGGGAATGAGCTTGTCGGAGTATGCGAGGGACATGCATTGCATCGGTCCGCCGGGGTCAGCAGAACACTGCCGACAATTGCCGGATTGATGTACGACTGAAGTCTACACGGGCAGGGACGGCCTTCTGGTCAGATGGAAACTATGGCAAGCACACAACAGAGCAAATCCACACCGAACGGCCAATCGCACTCGGAGCAACTGGTCGATCGATTTCTCGACGCAATCTGGATGGAACGCGGACTTTCCGCGAACACCCTGGGCGCTTATCGTGCGGATCTGATGACATTGTGGCGGGGGCTCTCCGAGCGCGACATCGCCATCGATAAAGCACAGAAGGCAGACCTTCTGGAATTTATCGCCAAGCGTGTCGAGAGCGGAGCCAAGCCGCGATCGACAGCAAGACAGCTTTCCAGTTTTCGCCGTTTCTTTCGCTACATCATGCGCGAAGGGCTGCGTGACACCGACCCGACCGCCGATATCGATATGCCGCGCATCGGCCGCTCACTGCCGAAGTCGCTGACCGAAGACGAAGTCGATGCGTTGCTGCAGGCACCGAACACCGATGAACCTTTAGGTTACCGCGACCGGTCCATGCTCGAGTTGCTATACGCCACAGGCTTGCGGGTTTCCGAGCTGATCAACCTGCGTCAATCACAAGTCAACTTCAACCAGGGCGTCCTGCGTATAGTCGGCAAGGGCGATCGCGAACGCCTGATCCCGCTGGGGGACGAAGCTCAGAAGTGGCTCAGAGACTTTATCGAAGGTCCGCGCATGGAGATTCTGCTGGAGCGCCAGACAGACTACCTGTTTCCAACCCGTCGCGGCGATCGCATGACGCGCCAGGCGTTCTGGCACATCATCAAGCGCTACGCTCACAAAGCCGGCGTGGCAAAAAAACTCTCGCCGCACAGCCTGCGCCATGCATTTGCAACCCACCTGCTGAATCGTGGCGCGGATCTGCGGGTCGTGCAATTGCTTCTCGGTCACAGTGACTTGTCGACGACGCAAATTTATACGCACGTTGCCCGCGAACGACTCAAGGACCTGCACGGCCGCCACCATCCGCGAGGATGAGCCGTCAGACCAATCCGATAATCCCAGGATAGGTTCCGCGTCGCCGGTCGCTTATACTCCGCCGACAGGCGTCAACGGAACCGCTTTCCGGAGTTGTTGTCGAACCGAATCAGACGCGCCACTGGCGGGGAGTTGAAAAACATTCCGGCAAGGGCCAATTCCGATTCTCGGCTACTTCCGTGGCACAAAAAATGGAATCCATTGCATGATCAATCTGGCAGGACGGCGAGTTTCCCGGGCCTTTAGCGCTACCGTATTACTGATTTTCGGTTCTGCCGGGGTGCTGGCTGATGACGACTCCGAACTCAATCAGGTGCGCGAAAAGGTCGCCGGTGTATTCAAGGAAATTCAACCGGAGCACGTTGAAGCCAGTCCGGTCGACGGCTGGTACACCATTCGCAAAGGCGCGATTGTCGCCTATATTTCCGGCGATGGCCGCTACCTGCTGCAAGGCGACCTGATCGATCTCGACCAGGAAATCAATCTCAGCGAACAGACTCGTAACGTTTCCCGGCTTGAAATGCTGGCCGAGCTGTCCGACGACGAAGTGATTATTTTCACGCCGGAGACCGTCAAGTTCTCGGTATCCGTTTTTACAGACATTGACTGCACCTATTGCCGGCGATTACACAGCCAGATCGACGAATACCTGGCTCAAGGTATTGAGGTTCGCTACCTGCTGTACCCCAGGAACGGTCCGGGTACCTCTGCGTGGAAGACGTCTGAGCAAGTCTGGTGCGCTACCGATCGCAATGAAGCCCTGACGCTCGCGAAACTCGACCAAAAGTTCGAAACCAGCAGTTGCGACGCTTCGATCATCAATAGCCACTTTGCGCTGGGTCAGGACATCGGGCTGCGTGGCACACCGGCGATTGTGCTGGAGGATGGCTCGCTGGTCAGTGGCTATCTGCCGCCGCTGGAACTTACCGAGGCGCTGGCGTCGCTGAGCGATTGATCCGCCATAGTGTCGCAGCCTGCTAACGGGTGACCTCGTTTCCAGCTGAGTTCGCGCAACGCCAGTGGCTTCGGGAACCGACTGCCATTGCCCGAACTCAGCCTGCGCGGTGGGTTACTCGCCGCGACGGACCCGGTGCAGGTGCACGCCGTTGTTGCGGCCGTCGTCTTCGAGGTACTTTCTGAGCGCAAAGTCACCGCTCCGGAACGCAATTTCAGGCCACGGGATGTCCGACTTATTAAACAGTGCGGCTTCCAGTGTTTCGTCACCGGCGGCATAACCGCCCACCAGGCTCGCGGCAAAAAACAGGTGTACCTGCCCGGCTTCGATGACATCGACTGAAGCAAAAAGGTGTCCAATGCGTACCTCGGCGCAAGCTTCTTCCCTGGTTTCGCGAACGGCCCCCTCGGCCAGGGTTTCGCCGAGCTCCATGAAGCCGGCTGGCACAGTCCAGTAACCGATTCGTGGTGCTATGGCGCGGCGACAAAGCAGGATACGCCCGTCCTGTTCGGGAACACAGCCGACGACAATCTTCGGATTCTGGTAGTGAATAATGCCGCAAGCATCACAGGCCCAGCGTTGACGGGTATCGCCGGCAGGCACCTTTTGGACGACTGTGGCGCCACAAGCTGAACAGTACTTCATAGTGCCGACTTGGTGATTAGAAGAGAGCTTCTCGATTAGTTGGTGCCGGGAGCGAGAATCGAACTCGCACGGGTTTAACCCCACCGGATTTTGAGTCCGGCGCGTCTACCAGTTCCGCCATCCCGGCCAGTTTGGGAAAATCAAAGGCGCCAAGTATAGGCTTGGGCATCCGGCATCGCCACCGTCACGTCGGGTCCAGCGACTCTTTTGCCGGCCGGGGCATCTAGTACTCTGACAAGGCCCCAAAATGGACGTATGAGCAAGTTCACGGATATCAGCATCGACGCCGGGATAGTGAAGCGGGCCGCACGCGGCGATGTGCGCGCTCACGAAATCATTTACCGCTCGTTCTGTTCGCCCGTCTACTCGCTTTGTTTGCGGTTTACGCGTGTGCCGGCACATGCGGAGGACCTTCTGCAGGAGACCTTTGTCGAGGTAATTCGCAACATCCGGCAGTTTCGGGGCGACGCGGCGCTCGGTAGCTGGATTCGTCGCATCGCGGTAACCAAGGCGTTGATGTTTCTTCGTTCCGCGTGGCATAGCCGCGGCCAGAGCCTCGATGACGATTGGGACGACGTGACGCCATCGCGCAGCGGCGCCAGTGGCGTGAGCGGAGATCCGGATCGCGCAATCGATCTCGACGCAGCGCTGGCATCCTTGCCGGAAGTCACCCGCGCGGTAGTCTGGTTGCACGATGTCGAGGGCTTTACGCACAGGGAAATCGCAGACTTCATGGGCAAAACCGAGAGCTTCTCCAAATCGCAACTTTCGCGCGCCTACCAACGACTTCGACCGCTTCTCGAAGCCGAGACCGCGGCGGTGTCCGGAGTTGCGGAATCGGCGTTCAAGCGATGTTGAGCAAGTGCATGGCCTTGATGATTGAGTCGGCAGCGTTGGCGCTGGCGCAGACAGGTGGGAAAGATGGAAGACAATGACGAGCACGATGAATCGATGAATTGCGGACTTGGCGTAGCTGAACGGGAATTACTGCATCGCAAGTTGCGTGCATTGCCCGACACCATGCCGCCGCGGGCGGTGTGGCAACGCATAGAAGCGCAGGCAACGGCCGAGGGACTGCTTGGTGCGCAGGTCGTGACGTCGCGCGTCAGATGGCTGGCAGGTGCCGGACTTGCGGCAACGGTGGTGGTCGCAGTATTGCTCTCACCGTTCGACGCAGGTCGCGAATCCGAAGAAATTTTTCCGACGGTGCCCGATTACAGCGAACAAAGCAGCCCGCTTAGCTTGCGCACACTCAATGCGTTGATGGTGGAGTCGCAGCAATTGGAGCAGGATCTGCGATCGCTGCCGGACCAACCGCAGCTGATGCGCGCCGGTACTGCCGCGACTATTTCCGCCGTCGAAGACCAGATTGCCGCTATCGATTACCGCCTTAATGAATCACTGGTAAGAATGTCGCATGCGCAAATGGAAGTGTATTGGCGCGAACGCGTGCGGCTGATGAATTTGTTGGTGCAATTGCGCACCGCACAGGCGCAACAAAGTTCCTTTTAGAAAAAGTCAGGAGTACTTATATGTCAGGGTCGAGAATGTTCTTGTTGATTGCAGCGTTGACTTTGCTCTCGACAGCGACCGCAGCGCAGGGCAACGAGGAACCGCAGGAGGAAGTACGGTCCGAAGATATTGACGCTGAGTTGCGCGAGGCGGAAGAGCGCCTCGCTGCGGCTGCAGCGCGAATCGCGGAACTGAGTCACCGGCGTTTACCGGCTATGATCGATATCGAAAGACGAATTCGCATCGGTCACCGGCCAATGCTCGGCGTGACCATAGGTGCTGATGACGAACGAGGATCTGTCGAGGGCGTCACCATCAAGGGCGTGACGCCAGGCAGTGCTGCCGCCGAAGCAGGCTTGCGCACCGGTGATGTGATTACAACCGTCAACGAAGAGTCCCTCAGTGCGGCGCAGGACGAAGAGGCCAATCGCAAGTTGCTTGACTTCCTGGCTGGTGTGGAAGAAGGCGACACCCTCGATATCGGCTACTTGCGCGACGGCGATAGCAACACCGTTGAGGTGAAACCACGGACGATGTCGAACCCGATGTTTGCGTTTGGTCCCGGCGGAGAGGAGTTCATGATGCGGTCTGTGCCGGCGGCACCGGCGGCGCCGGGAGCCCCTGCCAACGTGTTTCGTTTCTTCGCCGGCGGCGGCAGCTGGAGCGACATGGAAATGGTGTCGCTGACAAAGGATCTCGGGGAGTATTTTGGTACCGATCAAGGTCTGTTGGTCGTACGCGCGCCGTCCAACGAAAAACTCAGGTTGCGGGACGGCGATGTTATCCAGCGCATAGACGGCCGTGAGCCGACTTCGGTCTCACACGCAATGCGTATCCTCGGTTCCTACCAGGGTGGCGAAACGTTGCGGGTGGAAATCATGCGCAACCGAAAGAAGGAGACGATCTCCATCGAGGTGCCGGACCATCGGCAGAGCCTCGTGCCGCGTTTTGATGCCGTGACGCCGGTGGCAGACGACGTTGAGGTAATCATTACCGATTCGAGATCGAGGGTGATCAAGGAACGGACCTAGCAGGATGCAGGTGCGTTACGGCCAAACCCGATGCCGGCAGGGCAGGCCGGTTTGTACAGCACTGCGCTCTGCTAACATGCGCGCCCATGCAATTGGCCGAATTCGATTACTCGCTGCCCGACGAACTGATCGCCCGATACCCGACGGCTGAGCGACGCATGAGCCGCCTGCTGGTAGTCGATGCAGGCAGCACACGACTGGCGGACCGGCGATTCGGGGATTTGCTGCAGTACTTGCGCGCCGGTGACTTGCTGGTCCTCAACGACACGCGCGTCGTACCGGCCCGCCTGCACGGCAAAAAGGCAAGCGGCGGCCGCGTTGAATTGCTGATCGAGCGAGTCATAGCGCCGCGCACGGCTCTCGTGCAACTGCGTGCCAGCAAGTCACCCGCAGCGTCGGTCAAAATCGAGTTTTCGGGCGGGCATGTGGCTACGGTCATCGGACGCAGGGACGCATTCTACGAGCTCGAATTCAGCGCGCCTGTCGAAGAGATCCTGGAATCGCTCGGTGAAGTGCCGCTGCCGCCGTACCTCAGGCGCCCCAACGACCCGTCGGACCGGGAGCGCTACCAGACGGTGTACGCGCGCCATCCCGGGGCCGTGGCTGCGCCGACGGCCGGACTGCATTTCGACGAACAGATGCTAGTCGATTTGCAGAACGCCGATGTCGCGATTGCGTTCGTAACGTTGCATGTCGGTGCCGGAACGTTCTTGCCGTTGCGCCAACAGTCGGTAACCGAGAATCGCTTGCACCCCGAGCGCGTGCAGGTGAGCGAAGTGGCCTGTCGCCAGGTGCAGGAGACGCGTGCTGCCGGCGGGCGAGTCGTCGCGGTCGGGACTACGTCGGTTCGGGCGCTTGAGGCTGCCTCGGCGCACGGTGCGATCGAGCCGTTTGACGGAGAAACCGATCTGTTCATTCGGCCGGGCTATCGATGCAAATCGGTCGACAGGCTGCTGACCAACTTTCACTTGCCATGTTCATCGCTGCTTATGCTGGTGGCGGCATTTGCCGGTACCGAAATAATTCTGCGCGCGTACAGGCATGCAGTAACTGAACGGTATCGGTTTTTCAGCTACGGTGATGCGATGCTGGTATTGCCTGCAGAGGTTCCATCACGGTCGACGCAAAAATGAAGTTGACGATCGAGAAATCGACGGGGCAGGCGCGTCGCGGCAGGCTGGAATTGCGACGCGGGACAGTGCGTACACCCGGCTTCATGCCGGTCGGCACTTACGGCACGGTCAAGAGCGTTACGCCCGAAGAGGTCGCGACGAGCGGTGCAGATATTATCCTCGGCAACACCTTTCATCTGATGCTGCGCCCTGGTACGGAGGTGATCCGGCGTCATGGCGGCTTGCACGAATTTATGAACTGGCACGGACCGATCCTCACGGACTCCGGCGGTTTCCAGGTGTTTTCGCTGGCTTCAATGCGCAAATTGTCGGCGAAAGGCGTGTGCTTTCGCTCGCCGGTCGATGGTGCCGAAGTCTTTCTTACGCCGGAAAGGTCGATGGAGGTGCAGCACGATCTCAATTCGGACATCGCCATGATTTTTGACGAGTGCACACCGTACCCGGCGACCTACGCAGAAGCCGAGCAATCCATGCGTCTCTCGCTTGATTGGGCGCGGCGCAGCCGCCTGCATTTCGACGCGTTGCGTGATAACGATCCGGGTCGGGGCGAAGCATTGTTCGGTATCGTGCAGGGAGGCATCTATGATGCCTTGCGCAACGAGTCACTGGATGGTCTTTGCGAAATCGCTTTTGATGGTTATGCCGTCGGTGGCCTTGCTGTCGGCGAGCCTGAAGAGGAACGACTCGCCGTGTTGGACAACGTCGTCCCGAGACTGCCAACCGGTCGAGCGCGTTACCTGATGGGCGTAGGCACACCCGTCGATATTGCGGAAGCCGTCAGTCGCGGCATAGACCTGTTCGATTGTGTCATGCCGACCCGTCATGCGCGGACGGGCCACCTGTTCACGTCACGGGGCGTCGTCAAGATTCGCAATGCCCGCTACACGGACGATACCGGTCCGCTCGACCCTGCCTGCGGTTGCTACACCTGCAGTCACTACAGCCTGGCTTATCTTCGTCATCTGGAGAAGTGCGGCGAGATACTGGGTGCCAGGCTCGGCACGTTGCATAACCTGCATTTCTACCAGAACCTGATGGCCGACTTGCGAGCCGCCATCGACACTGACACTGTTGCGCGGTACACCGGCCGCCTCAAGGAAACCTACTCCCGAACGATCGATTGACACGATATTGCGGCCCTTGAAAAGCAACAGACAGGCCCAACGTCCGGAACTCCTGTGCCATAATATTCCGCTTGACTATTTGCCCGGCAGTTTGCGGGCCCGCAACGTGACAGAGAATCATGGACTTTTTCATACGGAACGCACACGCACAAGCAGCGCCGCAGGCCGACCCTTTCGGCTTTCTTCTGCCGATGCTGGTTATATTTGCGGCGTTTTATTTCTTGCTCATTCGCCCTCAGCAAAAACGGCAGAAAGCGCATACTCAGCTCGTGGCAGGACTCGGCGTCGGCGATGAAGTGGTGACCGCCGGTGGCATTCTCGGCACGGTAACGGCAGTCAGCGATCACTATGCGACACTGCAGATTGCCGACGACGTCGAGATAAAGATTCAGAAATCGACGGTTTCCGCCGTCGTGCCGAAAGGCACGATCGATGCGGCCTAGCCGACCTGAGCATCGGCTAACCGAGTATCTGACGTGCAACTCCGGAATCCCCTCAGAACCGTTGTGTAATCGGATTGTTGTGAGTATCGCGGAATATCGGCGATGAATCGCTACCCTGTCTGGCTCAACGCACTGGTCCTCGTGCTGCTGGTCGCGGGCCTGGTGCTCGCGCTGCCTAATATCTATGGCAGCGTGCCGGCTATTCAACTGGCCGGTATCGATGGCGCCGACCTTAATGAGACGCGACTGGCCGAGGTCGAGGATTTTCTCGCAACCCGCTCCTTGCCGCCGGAAGCCGCCTATCTGGAAGATGGCCGCATTGTGCTGCGCTTCGACGAGGTAGCGGCGCAACTCGATGCCGGCGAGCAGTTGCGTTCCCGATTCGATCGGCAAGCGAGCGTTGCTTTGACGCTCGCTCCACGGTTGCCGGCGTGGCTGCGCGCAATGGGCCTTTCGCCAATGAGCCTTGGCCTCGACTTGCGCGGCGGGGTGTATTTTTTGCTCGAGGTCGATATGGATACGGCCGTCACCAGTCGGCTGACGCTCTATCAACGCGACATCGAAGAACGCCTGCGCGGTGAAAACCTGCGTCATCGTGTCGACCTGGAAGGTCGGACCATAACGGTGATGCTGACGAGCGATGAAGACGCAGACCGCGCGCGACAAGTGATCAGTGACGCCGATAGCGATCTAGTGATTCTCGACGGCGCTGACGAACGTTCGCTGCAAGTCCGGATGAGTGACACTCAGATCCGCGATCGTCAGGATTTTGCAATCGAACAAAACATCACAACGCTCAGGAACCGCATCGACCAATTGGGCGTTGCGGAGCCACTGGTGCAACGTCAGGGTGTCGATCGCATCGTTGTGCAATTGCCGGGTGTGCAGGATCCGAACCGGCTTGACGACATACTGACGGCGACGGCAACGCTGGAATTTCGCTTGGTCGACACAACCGGCGACAGCCCAGGCACCCGGCGCTATCCGGGGCGCACGGGCGAATCGGCACAATTGCTGCGCCGGGACGTGGTGGCCTCCGGCGACCAGATAATCGACGCGGAGGCCGGCTTCAGCGAAGGCCAGCCGGCTGTATTCATTACGCTCGACTCCGCGGCCGGCGAAAACATGCTGGCGACCACACGGGCCAACGTCAACAAGCCGATGTCGACAGTCTTTATCGAAACACGCCGCGAACCCGTATCGCGGGATGGTGCGGAATCCTTTCGAACTATTCGTTCGGAAGAGATCATCAATACCGCAACAATTCGCGGCATTTTCAAGAATCGGTTCCAGATCACCGGCCTGACGCCGGTCGAAGCACGCGATCTCGCGTTGCTGTTGCGAGCCGGAGCGCTGGCGGCTCCGGTTTACAAGGTTGAAGAACGAACGATCGGCCCAAGCCTGGGCCAGGACAACATCGACCGCGGTTTTCGCGCGGTGCAAGTCGGTTTTATTGCGGTGGTCATTTTCATGGCCGTTTACTATCGATGGTTTGGCGTGATCGCGGACGTCGCGCTGTTCACCAATCTCGTTTTCGTCGTAGCCCTGCTGTCATTGCTGCAGGCGTCATTAACCTTGCCTGGCATCGCGGGAATCGTACTCACAGTGGGCATGGCGGTTGATGCAAACGTACTTATTTTCGAACGTATCCGCGAAGAGATAAACGCCGGCAATTCGCCACAGGCGAGTATCAACAGCGGTTATGAGAAGGCATTTTCGTCGATTGCCGATGCCAACGTGACGACACTGATCGCAGCGTTGGTGCTGTTCGCGTTTGGCACCGGGCCGATCAAGGGATTCGCGGTCACACTTTCGCTCGGCGTAATAACTTCGATGTTCACTGCAATCGTCGGTACGCGAGCCATTGTCAACCTGGTGTTCGGCGGGCGGAAGCTAACCAGTATCCCGGTCTGAACCAGCAGCGCTCGACAGGACGCAAGCGATGAAACTGATCAAAGACAACACAACGATTGACTTTTTGAGTCTTACGCCGCGGCGCGTAACTCTTGCGATTTCGATTATCGTCGTACTGGCGTCGATTCTCTCGATTGCAACTCGCGGTCTCGAGTTCGGCATCGATTTCACCGGCGGGGTATTGCTCGAAGTCGGTTATCCGCAAGCAGCGAATCTGGATAATATTCGCCAGCGCATGGCCGATGCGGGATTCGATGATGTGCAAGTACAGCGCTTCGGAGCCGATACCGACGTGATGTTGCGCTTACCGCCGCAACCCGGTGTTGATGTCAATGCAATTCGCGATCAGCTGAGTACCGCGCTCGCTGCTGACGAGCCTGATCTGGAGATCCGCCGCATCGAGTTTGTCGGACCGCAGGTCGGTGCGGAATTGCGTGAGCAGGGCAGCACTGCGATGATTTTTGCGTTGTGCATGATCTTCGTCTACATCATGTTCCGCTTCCAGTGGAAGTTTGCGGCCGGGGCCGTGGTCGCGTTGGCCCACGACGTAATTATCACGGTTGGCTTCTTTTCCTGGTTTGCTCTGCCATTCGACTTGTCGGTACTCGCGGCGGTTTTGGCGGTGATCGGCTATTCGCTGAACGACACCGTCGTTGTATTTGACCGTATTCGGGAAAATTTCCTCAAGCTGCGGGGCACCTCCTCCGTGGAAAGTATGAACATTTCGATCAACGAAACTCTGTCGCGCACCATCATGACCGGCGTGACGACATTGTTGGTTTTGTTGGCCCTGTATTTCCTCGGCGGCGAGTCGGTCGGACCGTTTTCCATAGCCGTAATCGTCGGTATCGTCATCGGAACGTACTCGTCCATTTACATTGCCAGCTCAACGGCGCTCAGTCTGGACGTCCGGCCACAGGATCTCCTGCCTCCGGAAAAAGACTCCGAGCTGGTCGACGATTTGCCCTGATCGGGCAATGATGTATCCGTTAGTTCGGGCCGAACAGCTTGCGCACGTCGGGTGCGAACAACTTCGTCATGGCGGCGTAGATTTTCGGTGTTCCTGCCAGCACGTGACCGCTGTCGAGGAAATCCTCGCCGCCGTCGAGCCCGCTCACGATGCCGCCGGCCTCACGGATGATCAGTGCGCCGCCGGCAAGGTCCCACTTCGACAGCCCGGTTTCCCAGAATGCGTCGAGGCGTCCGGCGGCGACGTAGCAAAGGTCCAGCGCCGCCGCACCCGGTCGACGTACCCCCGAGGTGTTTTGCAGGGCCTTCGAGAACATATCCAGGTAGGGACTCAAGCCGATATTGGCGTCGCGAAATGGAAATCCCGTGCCGATCAGCGCCCGGTCCAGCGTCTTGCACTTGCTGACACGAATGCGACGGCCGTCGAGCTGCGCGCCCTGGCCACGCGATGCAGAGAACAATTCCTGGCGCATCGGGTCGTAGACTGCTGCGTGTTCCATGCGGCCTTTGATGAGCAGCGCGACAGAAACGGCGAACACCGGAAATCCATGCAGGAAATTCGTGGTGCCGTCCAACGGGTCAATGACCCAGAGGTGATCGGAATCGCCGTCTGCGCCGCTTTCTTCAGCGAGAATGGCGTGTTCGGGATAATGCTTGCGAATCGTGTCGATCACCGCACGCTCGGCGATTCGGTCCGCTTCACTCACGAAATCGTTGCGGCCCTTTTCTTCGACCTGGAGCGAGTCGAGCTTTTTCAGACTGCGAATGAGTGTGTCACCGCCACGGTGGGCGGCCATCACGGCGACGTTGAGCAATGCTTGCATCGATAGATTCCCGCAGCTTGATAAAGAACTGGCCGACCGGGCCGGCGCGGACAGTAGAATAACAGACCGCTTGTATGGCGCCGCGGAATCGCGGCGCGCGGCATGTCACACGACGAAAAGGCACGGCAGGTTGCACCTAAAATGACAATCAGAATCGTTCTGGTCGGCACGACGCATCCCGGCAATATCGGGGCTGCCGCCCGCGCCATGAAGAACATGGGCCTCTATGACCTGGTGCTGGTCAACCCGTGCTCCTTCCCGCATGCAGACGCAACCGCACGCGCATCGGGCGCGGAAGATATCCTGCAGGCAACCCGTGTGTTGAGCAATCTCGACCAAGCGCTCGCGGACTGCTGCTTTGTGGCAGGTGCAAGTGCCAGGTCGCGAACCATCGGCTGGCCGACCAGCATACCGCGAGATTGCGCTGCGAGGTTGACGGTCGAGAGCGAGCACGGTGTCGTCGCGGTCGTGTTCGGGCCGGAAAAATCCGGTCTGACCAATGAAGATCTCGACCGTTGCCATACCTTGCTCACGATCCCGACGGTACCGGGCTTCAGTTCGTTGAACCTGGCCATGGCGGTGCAGATCATTTGTTACGAGCTGCGCCTGCAGAATTTGCACGCCGCCGAATCGGGAGTACATCGCGACGCGCCGCTTGCCAGCGGCGCGGATCTCGAACGCTTTTACGTGCACCTGCAGCAGGTCCTGACGGATAGTGGCTTTCTCGATCCGGATAACCCCCGGCAACTGATGCGCCGGCTGCGGCGCCTGTTCATTCGAGCGGAACCTGATTGCAATGAGATCAATATCCTGCGCGGCATCCTGGTGGCGCTTGACCCTGCCGCGCGCCGGGTAAGCGATCAGTCAGTGAAAAACGATGAGTTCTGAACGGTCCGCCGAGCTTGTCTACCTCGATCACGCGGCGACGACGCCGGTTGATCCGGAGGTTATTGTTGCCATGCATGAGGTGCTTTCGCCGGCCGGCAGTTTCGCGAATGCGGCGTCGGCGCACAGCGCCGGGCGCCGCTCGCGGGCGCTGGTCGAAAGGGCACGCCGGCAGGTGGCCGATCTGCTGCAAACCGAACCCGAATGCCTGGTTTTCACGTCCGGCGCAACGGAATCGAACAACCTCGCGATCCTTGGCGCTGCGCGCAATCGCGCGCATCGCGGCCGGCATCTGATCACGATGCGCACGGAACACAAAGCGGTGCTGGATACGTTTGCGGCGTTGGAACGTGACGGCTTCAAGGTCACCTGGCTGTCGCCGGATGAGAACGGACTGCTTGAGGTCGCCGCACTGGAGGCCGCGTTTCGCGACGACACGCAGCTCGTCTCGGTCATGCACGTCAATAATGAAACCGGCGTGATACAGGACATCGCCTCGCTGGGCGCAGCTTGCCGACAACACGGCATCCTGTTCCATTGCGATGCGGCCCAGTCGGCCGGCAAGCTGCCAATCGACCTGTCGCGATTGCCGATCGACCTGATGTCCCTTACCGCGCACAAATTTCACGGCCCGCAAGGCGTAGGCGCGCTGTACCTGGCCGATCAGCCCGGCTTTCACATTGCACCGCTCATGCACGGCGGCGGGCAGGAACGTCGTCTGCGTCCGGGTACATTGCCGATACACCAGATCGTCGGCTTCGGCGCGGCGGCCGCGTTGTCGCTCGAGCGCCACGCGGCAGACCTCGCGTATCTGCGGACGCTCAACGACCGGTTGTGGCAGGGCATAGGCTCTTTGCCCGGCGTGCTGCGGAACGGCGCCGCAGAACTGTCGTTTCCCGGCATACTCAATGTCAGCGCCGCCGAGATTGACGGTGAAAGCCTGCTCCTGGCACTGGAGCCGGTCTGCGCAGCGAGCGGTTCCGCCTGCAATTCGCTGAGTGGCGAGCCGTCCTATGTGCTGCGCGCCTTGGGCCGCGACGACCGGCTGGCCCAGAGTGCCGTGCGTTTCAGCTTCGGGCGCACTACAAGAGCCCAGGACATCGACTTCGCTGTCGATAGATATTGCTATGCAATCAATAAGTTGCGATCGATCGGGCCCGCCGTCACGCGGCTGGTCGGATGAGCGTGTTCACGGTCGCAGGCGCGTACAGCCCCGGGGTCCTCGAGCATTTTGCGCATCCCGTCCATGCAGGCGACCTGCAAGCGCGGTATCCTGTTGAAGCACGGGGCGAGGCAACTGAGGCGGGCGGCGGCTGTCAGATCCTGTTGACAGCGGGCAGTGACGGCAATTCGTTTCGCGAAGTGCGTTACCGGGTGCTCGGTTGCCCCCATATTATCGCCGCGGCTGAGGAGCTGTGTCGCAGCGCGGAAGGCCAGCCAGTCAGCGCTCTGAAAACGTTCGACAGGTCGGATTTGATGGCGCTGCTGGATGTGCCGGTCGAGAAGACGGGCCGAATTCTGCTCCTGGAGGACGCCTGGCAAGCGCTCTGCCGGGGACTGGAGCACAGCGCAAGCGGTACAGGCAAGGCAACTGGATCAACGGACGAGCAAAAGTAGCAGGGTAAACGCATGGCAATTTCATTGACAGAACCGGCCGCGAGCCGGGTACGGCATTATCTCGATGCGCGCAGCAACGGCGTCGGCCTCAGAGTCGGCGTGAAAAAGACCGGCTGCAACGGCTTTGCCTATGTCGTGAATTATGCAGACCGGATTGAAGCGTCGGATATCGTTTTCGAGGAAAAGGGAATCAAGGTTATCGTTGACCCCCGGAGTCTCGAGCTGATCGACGGCACCGAGGTTGACTTCGTGAAAGAAGGGCTCAACGAGGCGTTCCGTTTCCGCAACCCGAACATTTCCGGGGAATGCGGCTGCGGCGAGAGTTTCAGCGTCTGACCTGCCGTGGTTGCCCAAGGCCCACGCGGCCACTGCACTGCCGCTGAGGTAATTTGCGGCAGGTTCTTGTAAAATCGCTCGTTTACGTGCGCCCGGCCACCCCCTTGCAGGGCGCCTGCCGGGCGCGGCCATTCATCTGAAAACTCAAGGAATACCGTATGTCCGTGGAGCAGACGCTGTCCATCATCAAACCCGACGGCGTGGAAAAAAACCTGATCGGCGAAATCTACCGGCGTTTTGAGCACGCCGGCCTGCGCATCGTTGCCGCGCGCATGCTGCACCTCAGTCGGGAGCAGGCAGAAGGATTCTACGCGGTCCATCGGGAGCGTCCTTTTTTCCGCGATCTGGTCAGCTACATGACTTCCGGGCCGGTAATGGTCCAGGCGCTTGAGGGTGTATCGGCGGTTAGCGTCAATCGGAAGATAATGGGTGCAACGAATCCGGCTGATGCCGATTCGGGCACCATTCGCGCGGACTATGCCGCCAGCATCGAGGAGAATGTCGTCCACGGTTCGGACGCTGCGAATACGGCGGCACAGGAAATTGCCTTCTTTTTCAAAGACGGAATCTGCCCGCGGACGCGCTAGCGTCTGTCCGGGCTGAACTTTCAGGCACTGCGCGGGAACGGGCAATGACGACCAACGGCAAAATGCTGAATCTGCTCGGACTGCCGCAGTCCGAGCTCGAAGCATTCTTCGCCGGAATCGGTGAGCGACCGTTCCGGGCGCGTCAGTTGCTGCAGTGGATGCATCAACGCTACGTGCTCGATTTTGCCGCAATGACCGATCTGTCCAGGGAACTTCGAAGTCGCCTTCCGACGCTTGCCGACATCCGCTTGCCACGCGTAATGTCCGAACAGGTTTCACGTGACGGCACCGTGAAATGGCTGTTCGAATCCGGCGCCGGCCAGGCGGTCGAAACGGTTTTCATTCCGGAACTCGGCAGAGGCACTTTGTGTATCTCGTCCCAGGTCGGTTGCGCGCTGGATTGCGCGTTTTGCGCCACCGGTGCACAGGGCTTCAATCGTAACCTCACAGCGGCGGAAATTATCGGCCAGGTGTGTCACGCGGATCGCAGTTTGCCGCGGCGGGCGGACGGCTTGCCCGCAGTCACCAATGTGGTGTTCATGGGTATGGGCGAGCCCCTGGCTAACTACCGCAATGTCCGGCTTGCCCTGGACCTGCTTATTGCAGATTTCGCCTATGGCTTGTCACGGCGCCGAGTCACAGTGAGCACCTCGGGTATCGTGCCGCATATCGATCGGCTCGGCGATGAGTGCAACGTGTCGCTGGCGGTATCGCTGCACTCTCCCGAGGACGAGCTGCGCAATCGGCTGGTGCCGATCAATCGAGTCCATCCCGTGGCGGAGTTGCTGGACGCCTGTTGGCGCTATGCCGCAAAGCGCGCCAATCGCTTTATCACTTTCGAATACGTCATGCTGGCCGGCGTCAACGATTCGCCTGCGCAGGCGCAGCAGCTTGCCGAGCTCCTGCACAATCGCCCCGCCAAGGTCAACCTGATTCCGTTCAATCCGTTTCCTGGCAGCGATTTTCGTCGTTCTTCGGCGCCGGTTATCCGACAGTTTCAGCAACAGTTGCGAAAGCGCGGCGTCATAGCGACGACGCGACGCACGCGCGGCGAAGACATCGATGCGGCGTGCGGACAATTGGCCGGGAAAGTCAGCGATCGGGTACGGGTGAGATTGAGCGCAAAAAATACAGGAGTGGTTGCAGCGTGAAAGCGACAGGAAAATGGTCGGTCATCGGCGTATACATTCTGCTGTTGTCCGGCTGTGTCTCGACGACGTCAGGCGTACGTTCCGTGGAAACTGACGACGACAACGCTGCGCACCAGTATTTCCAGTTGGGTGCGCGTTACTTCCGCAACGGCAACTATGATCTCGCGCGAGAGCGGCTGCAGCGAGCCATCCAGCTCGATCCGCGTATGGCCATTGCCCATTCCACGCTGGCTCTGACCTACGAGCAATTGGACAATGTGCGCCTGGCCACCGAGCATCATGCTCTTGCGGTGCGCTACGGACCGGATGATTTTAATGTGCGCAACGCCTATGCAGTATTCCTGTGCGGTCAGTCGCGCTTTGACGAGGCGCGTGAACAGTTCGCGCGTGCTGTCGAGATACCCGAGAACGACAATGCTGAAATCATGTTGACTAATGCCGGCGTGTGCATGTCGCAGAAGCCTGATTACGAGCAGGCCGAGGTGTTTTTCCGGGAGGCGCTGGTGCGCAAGCCAAACTACGGCGAAGCGCTGTTGCAGTTGACGGATCTCAAGTACCGAACTGAGGAATACCTGCAGGCACGTGCTTTTGTGCAACGCTTCCTCGCTTCGAACAAAGCGACAGCCGACGCCTTGTACCTCGCCGTACAGATAGAAAGTGCACTGGATGACAATCGGGCGAGCACCGATTATGCGAATCAGTTGTTGCGCGAGTTTCCCGAGTCCCGCGCGGCAAGACAGGTCCTGAGAGACCGGTAGCGTGCCGGCCTCCTGGTGAAATCATGTCGGACGACTCGCAACAGTCCAATAGTGCAAGCAACGGCGGTCCCGTAGCGGGCGAGCGTCTCGCTGCGGCACGGCGAGCGCGCAACGTTTCCCTGCATGATATTGCCAAGGAACTGCATCTCGACGAACACAAGGTTGTGGCGCTCGAGCAAAACCGGTTCGAGATCCTCGGCGCGCCTGTATTCGCCAAGGGTTACCTGCGCAAATACGCCGAGCTCGTTGAAGTGCCGGTCGATGACATCATCGCCGACTATTATCGCTTGAATCATTCCTCCGTTACCCCGCCACTCATTACGTCGCGACCGCGGGCTCAACGTCAGTTTTCTCCGGTGCCGTGGCTGATCGGAACAGGTGTTGTGGTCCTTGTGTCTTTGGTGCTCGGGTGGTGGTTTGCCGTTGGTGCCGCGTGGTTCGCTAAAAGAGATGTGCCGTCAACATCCGAAACGGTGGCAACGGACGGACTGCGTTTACCGGGCCGCAGCGCGCAATCAACTGTCGAACTGCCGATGCGCCAACAACCACAGGTCGAGGTCCCCGGGGACGAGCAACCAGGCGAACGCACAGAACCCGAAGCGGTTGACCCCGTCGCACAACAAGCGCCGGCCACGCAAGGTCAACCGTCTGTTCCCGCTCCGACGACCCCTGGCCCGAACGCCAGTGCCCCGACTACACCTGCCGCCAGTGCGAGCGCGGACGGCCTGCAATTGCGACTGGCGTTCAGCGGCGATTGCTGGACCGAAGTCACAGACGCGGAGGGCCGCCGACTGTATTTCGGGCTGGGCGCGGCAGGCAATGAAATCTCCGTTTCCGGCGACGCGCCTTTGCGCGTATTGCTGGGCAACAGCAACAACGTGTCGGTATTTGTCAACGGAACCAGCTATCCGATCCCCGCGTCGGCGCGTCGTGGTGACACAGCCAGACTGACACTGACCGACCGCTGATTTCTTAACGTGACTCTCAAAGCCATCAGAGGTATGAACGACATACTGCCGGATGCCGCGGCTGTCTGGCGTTACCTGGGAACCGAGATTCGCGATATCGTCGAGTCCTACGGGTACCGCGAAATTCGTTTGCCGATCGTTGAGTACACGGACCTTTTTCGACGTTCGATCGGCGAGGTGACCGACATCGTCGAAAAGGAAATGTACTCCTTCGCCGACCGCAATGATGAGAGCCTGACGTTGCGTCCGGAGGCAACGGCGGGGGTGGTGCGCGCCGGCATCACCAACGGGCTCTTGCACAACCAACGGCAAAAACTTTGGACTGCGGGTCCCATGTTTCGCTATGAGAAACCGCAAAAAGGTCGCTATCGCCAGTTTCACCAGATTGATGTCGAAGCGCTCGGCTACGCCGGTCCGGATGTCGATGCCGAGCTGATCCTGATGTGCGCCCGCATCTGGTCGCGACTGAAACTCACGCGCCTGATGCTCGAGATCAATTCACTCGGCAACCCGGACGCGCGCCGGCGCTATCGCGAGGAACTGGTTGCCTGGTTCTCGGGCGTCAAGTCACAACTGGATGCGGACAGTCTGCGTCGTCTGGCGACCAATCCGCTGCGCATTCTCGACAGCAAGAATCCCGATATGGCGGAACTCATTGCGGCAGCGCCCGTAATGCTCGACTATCTGGACGACGAATCCGCAGAACATTTCGAGCAACTCAAGTCAATGCTCGAGGCCGCGGGCGTCCCCTATAAGGTCAATCCGCGACTGGTTCGTGGCCTTGATTATTACAATCGGACCGTTTTCGAGTGGGTAACTGACGCGCTGGGCGCGCAAGGGGCCGTCTGTTCCGGTGGGCGCTACGACGGCCTGGTTGAGAAGCTGGGCGGGCGCGCAACGCCGGCTATCGGCTGGGCAATGGGCGTAGAGCGACTGGTTGCCCTGTTCGAGGCCAGTGGCGGCAGCGTAAGTCCGCGACCACCTGATGTGTTCGTTGTGGCTGTCGGTAAGGCGGCGCTCGAAAGTGGCATGAGCATTGCGGAGCAGTTGCGCGATGTCCGGCCGGCTATACTCGCCGAGCTCAATCTCGGCGGCGGCAGCTTCAAGGCCCAATTGAAGCGCGCGGACCGCAGCGGCGCTCGATATGCAGTGATTCTCGGTGACAACGAGGTCAGCGAACGCCGCGCAGGATTGAAACCTTTGCGGCAGGGTGAGGACCAAGAGAGCGTGGCTTTCGATCAGCTGGCGGCTGTTATTGGTGAGCGCCTGGCCCGAACGGCGGACTAGCCAGTTGGCACCGGGCAGATACACAAATAATGGCAAACAAGGGCAACAAGCGTGGATGAACTTTCAGAAAAGGAACAGATTGAGGCGATCCGCTCGTGGTGGCAAGTCAACGGGCGCTACATAATCAGCGGCATAGTTATCGGCATTGGCCTGTTGGTCGGCTGGAATTACTGGAACTCGCAGCAACGGCAAGCCCAGTTCGAGGCGTCGGCGCTGTTTGAAGCCTTGCTGGTCGCGGTCGCCGACAATTCAGTGGCAGCTGCCGAGACCGCCGCGGCGCGTTTGAACGACGAATACGGCGGAACCCACTACGCGTTGCAAAGTCACCTTGCGATGGCAAGGCTCTATATGGATGCGGGCCAGGACGAAAACGCGGCAGATGAATTGCGTGCTTTGCTGGCGAAACAGAACGATGAGGAGATGGCGCTCGTTGCCCGGCTGCGCCTCGCAAAGATTCTTCTTTACCAGGACAAGCCGCAAGAAGTTGTCGACCTGCTGCAGGGCTACGGCGACTCTGCTTTCGCTGCCCGCTACAACGATACACTCGGCGACGCCTTGGTGGCACTCGGACGTACCGAGGATGCATCGGTCGCCTACACGGCAGCACTTGCCGACAATCCGAACATTCCAACGGTGGATCGTACCCTGGTGCAGATGAAGATATACGATTTGCCTGACGTCGCGGCGAGCGACGCAATGGAAGCCGACACGCCGGAATCTTTGCCGGTCGACGAAGCGGCACTGAACGGGGATAGCGAGTGAGCGTATCGCGAACGTTGTCCCGGCTGTTGCTCGGCCTGTTGCCGATCGCGCTGGCGGGCTGCGGTATTTTCGGCGGCGACAAGGACGAGGCATTGGAACCGCAGGAGTTGCGGGATTTCCAGCAAACCTTGCCGGTTGAACGCGCCTGGTCAACAAAGCTTGGCGATGGCTCGGAGTTCTTACGCCTTGCGCTGTCGCCGGCCGGCAACGAGGAGCGCATCTACGCGGCCAGCCAGGACGGTGTTGTCAGCGCTTTCGCGGCGGCGACCGGGCAACGCCTGTGGCGCACCGAGCTAGAATTGCCCTTGTCGGCCGGCCCCGGCGTGGGTGCAGATACCCTGGTCGTTGCCGGCCGCAGCGGTGATCTCGTCGCTTTGCGTACCGAGGACGGCTCGCAGATATGGCAGACGAACGTCGGACGTGAAACGCTCGCCAAACCACTCATCACCGGCGGCGACGTCGTCGTATACAGCATCGATGGCACGCTGCGTGTACTGAGTCGCTACGACGGCAGTGAGCGCTGGTCGATCGAGCAGACATTACCGCCATTGACTCTGCGCGGCACTTCGTCACCGGCCATCGTGGGCCAAACCGTGATAGCCGGGTTCGACAATGGCCGACTCGTGGCCACCAGTATGGACGATGGGGCACCAATTTGGGAGGTTGTGTTATCGCCACCGACCGGTCGCTCTGACCTGGAACGTCTTGCCGATGTTGACGGGCCCGTCGCGGTCGTCGGGCAGGACATTTACGCTAGCGCCTACCAGGGACGACTGGCCGCGCTGGCGGCGGAATCGGGGCAAACGCTCTGGACTCGTGACATTTCAACCTTTGTTGGCGTGGGTGCGGATTCGGAGAATATATACGTGGCGTCAGATACCGGCGAAGTGCTGGCGTTGTCACGGGCGAATGGGAGTGAACGTTGGCGGAACGACGCGTTGCTGCGGCGCGGACCGACTGCCGTGGTGCCATTCGAAGACAGCGTCGTCGTCGGTGACTTCGATGGCTACGTGCATTTCTTCAGCAAGGACGACGGCTCGACAATGGCGCGAGTTCGAGTGGGCAAAGGGATGCTCTCGGGACCGCCCGTGGTAATCGGCGACAGGCTTTACCTGCAGAGCGAAACCGGGCGTCTCGAAGCCTTCGAGATCGATCGGCCGGAACCACCGGACGACACCTGAGCATCGGTGGCGTCGGCCAATGCTGCCAGTAATCGCACTCGTTGGACGGCCGAATGTCGGCAAGTCGACCCTGTTCAACCGGCTGACTCGCAGCCGTGACGCGCTGGTAGCCGATTACCCCGGGCTTACCCGCGATCGTCAATACGGCTTCGGCAAACTCGGACCGCTGCCCTACCTCGTAGTCGATACCGGCGGCGTGGCCGGTGGTGAAACCGGCATCAGTGAACTGATGGTGCAGCAATCCGTGCGCGCCTTGAAAGACGCCGATGTTGCGATTGTCATGGTGGATGGACGCAGCGGGCTTACGGCTGCAGATCAACATGTGGCGGCGCTCGCGAGGCAGCATGCAAAGTCCGTCTACCTGGTCGCCAACAAGGCGGAAGGTCTCGACCAGGATATTGCAACGGCCGAATTTCATGCGTTGGGACTCGGCGATCCGGTCGCCATATCAGCGGCCCATGGTGATCGTGTCAGTGCGTTGATGGATCACATTCTGGCGCCTTTTGTCCCGGCCCATATTGTCGAGGAGTCGCAGACCGAACCGGTCGTCGATGATTCCGTGCGCGAAGCACCACAGGATCGCACCCTGCGAATTGCAGTTCTGGGGCGCCCCAATGTGGGCAAATCAACGCTGATTAATCGATTGCTCGGCGAGGAGCGTCTCGTAGTGTTCGACCAGCCCGGCACGACTCGGGACAGTGTTGCCGTTCCCTTCGAACGCGATGGACGCAAATACATCCTCGTCGACACGGCCGGCGTGCGTCGCCGCGCACGTGTCGAGGAAGGCATTGAGAAATTCAGCGTCATCAAGGCGCTGCAAGCCATGGAAGAAGCACAGGTTGTAATCAGTGTGCTCGATGCCCAGGACGATGTCACCGAACAGGACGTGACCCTGCTCGGACTGATCGTCGAGCGTGGTCGGGCCCTTGTCATTGCTGTCAACAAATGGGACGGCTTGAACGCAGATCGTCGTCGTCATATCCAGGAACAACTCGAGCGACGCATGCCATTCGTGGACTTCGCGCAAAAACTGACTATTTCTGCTTTACACGGTACCGCGGTCGGCGACCTGTTGCCCGCCGCCGAACGCGCCTACCGGGCGGCGACGCGTGACCTCACGACCCGTGAACTCACCGAGGAACTGGAGGACGCCGTTCGAGCACATGAACCGCCGCTGGTACGCGGTCGACGCATCCGTCTGCGTTATGCGCATCAGGGTGGTCGCAATCCGCCGGTTATCGTGATTCACGGCAACCAGACCGAGCGCTTGCCGGACACCTACCGCCGCTACCTGGTGAATCGATTTCGCAAGGCCTTCAAGCTGAAGGGCACCCCGGTGCGACTGGTATTCAAGACCAGTGACAATCCGTTCAAGGGTCGCCGCAACAAGCTGACCCCGCGCCAACAACTCAAGCGCAAGCGCCTGATGAAACACGTCTGCCGCTAGCCCCTATACAACGACATCGCATCAACTACCCCTGTAGGAGCCGCCTGCTGGCGAATGTGGAAGCGATTGACCATTTCCCGTTCGCGCGCAAGGCGCGCTCCAACAGCTTGATAGAAGCCTTGCAGGAGCCCGCCTGCGGGCGATGGCCGAAGAATCGTCCATCGCCGTAAATGGCCCCCGATACGAGCCCCTGCAGAGCGACACTGGTAGAATCGCGCCATGGATGTCGCCAGCAAGACCGTGCAGGTCAAGGGCAGGTTCGCCATGCATCGTGGCGGCTACCTCGAGTCGCCGACCATCGCCTATGAAACCTGGGGCGAATTGCAGGGCAAAGGCGACAACGCCATCCTGCTCTTCACCGGGTTGTCGCCCTCGGCACATGCCGCGTCGTCGCCGGAAAACCCGTCAGCCGGCTGGTGGGAGGAAATGATCGGCTCCGGATTACCGCTCGATACGGACAAGTTCTTCGTCATTTGCGTCAATTCGCTCGGCAGCTGCTTCGGCTCGACCGGGCCGGCATCGATAAACCCCGCCACCGGCATACGCTATCGTCTCGGCTTCCCCGTGCTGACCCTCGAAGACGTCGCCAACGGCGGTTACGAGGTCGTCCGGCATCTCGGTCTCGAACGATTGCATACGACCATGGGGTCGTCGATGGGGGGCATGAGCGCTTTGGCATTTTGCGTCCGTCACCCTGAATTGTCAGACGGCTTCATCTCCATCTCGTCGGCGACCCGCGCAATGCCGTTTTCCATTGCAGTGCGCTCACTGCAAAGGGAGATGATCCGACAGGACGCGAAGTGGCAAAACGGCAACTACGATCCCGCCGACCCACCCGTCACCGGCCAGCGGCTGGCACGGAAACTCGGCATGATTACCTATCGCTCGGCACGAGAATGGGAGCAGCGATTCGGTCGGGAGCGCGTCAGTACAGCAAATCATCTTGGTGAACCGTTCCAGATAGATTTCGAGGTGGAGTCGTATCTGGAATCGCAAGCGCGAAAGTTTACCGGGCAGTTCGATCCAAATTGCTATCTTTATTTGTCACGCGCCTCGGATCTGTTCGATCTGGCCGAGCACGGTGGCTCGTTGCGTTCGGGGTTTCGCAAAATGAATCTCAAACGAGCGCTGGTTATCGGCGTCGAAACAGACATTCTTTTTCCATTGCCTCAACAGGAAGAGCTGGCCGCGGGATTGTCTGAAGTCGTCAGTGACGTCAGGTTAGTGCCGCTTGACAGTATCAAGGGCCACGATTCGTTCCTTGTCGACATGGACGCATTTCGTCCGGTCATTTGCGGGTATTTCGAGGAACACCCGGCGCCGGGCGTGCGTGAGAGGTTGGCGGCCGTCTGAGGCTGCTAGTATGGGCGTATTGAGGAATTTCGGAGTAGTGACGCATGGCCATGTCAGGGTTGAGCGAACTCATCAAACTGGTTGACTCGGCTGTTGAGAAAAGCTCTGTCGAAGAAACCGTCGAAGCCATCAAGGCTGATCTCTGTCGACTGATTCGATCGGGCCAGATCGAGCTGCCGCCCGATCTCACGCGTCCGGTCGAAGGGCGTTATGCCCGCCGGCTCCTGCATCGAGACGATGATCGAGGATACTCAATTGTCGTCATGACCTGGGGTCCAGGGCAGCGCACGCCGATTCACGATCACTCCGGCATGTGGTGCGTCGAAGGCGTCTGGGGCGGCAGCATCGACGTGCAACAGTATGAGATCAGGCAGTCTTCGTCGTCCGGGGACATTCGCTTCGAGGCGCGCAACTCGTATGAAGCGGGAATAGGCAGTGCCGGTTGCCTGATTCCGCCGTACGAATATCACAGCATCAGTAACCCCTGTGAGCAATCCACGGCGGTCTCGTTGCATATTTACGGCGGCGAAATGGACTGTTGCAGTACGTTCGAACGACAGTCAGACGGTACCTACGTGCGCCGCGAAAAGCCGCTCGGCTACGATAACTGATGTTGGAGCGCGCCCTGCGCCCGAATGCGGTAACGGTACGCCTGAGCTCTTCCCATTCGCGCGCAGGGCGCGCTCCAACAGCGCTCTTGTAGGAGCCCGCCTCGCGGGCGAATGCGGTGACGACAAATTTTTTCTAATTCGCGGCCGATTATTGCTCCTGCATGATCTGCATTCCTGCCTTCTATGGCGGTCACGCAGGGCGCGCTCCTACGCCGCTTGTTGGAGCCCGCCTTGCGGGCGAATGCGGTAACGACCAACCTTTTCCCATTCGCGGCCGATTAGGGCGCGCACCTGCAACAGCGATTACGGCGAATTAAAGAAAAGAGCAGGATCCACTGCCGTGCCGTTCAGGTAACTGCCGAAATGCAAATGCGGTCCTGTAACGCGTCCGGTCTCACCCACCGCGCCAATATCCGCTGCGGCCGTCACCGTCTGGCCGTGCTCGACATCGATGCGGTCGAGGTGACAATACATCGTGACCAGACCCTGTCCGTGATCGATGATCACCGTCTGTCCGTTGAAAAAGAAATCGCCGGTTACCGTTACGGTGCCCGCTGCCGCGGCAACGACCGGCGTGCCGGTATCCGCGGCGATGTCCATGCCCTTGTGCGGTGCGCGCGGCTGGTCGTTGAAGAAACGTCTTAGTCCAAAACTCGAGCTGCGGGGTCCGTCAACCGGCGCAACGAAGACTGTCTCCGCCAGTGCCTGGTCCCGCCAGTTGACTAGTGCCGAATCGATTACCTTTCGTTCGTTCGCAATGCGTTCGAGTTGCAAAGGGTCCGGATTGACATAGCTGCGATTCTCGACCGTGATGCGTTGCTCACGGTAATCGTGAGCCACCACTTCGAAAACCTCGCGACGGTCGGTCTCGCCGGGCATCGAAATGGTGACGGTTGCTTGGCCGAGCGGCTGGTCCAGAGGTATGCCGATGACGGTAAACCACTTGTCGCCTTCTGCTGTAACCAGGGCGCGGGTCTCGCCGAACTGCGCGCGTGGAGTAACACCATTCCTGCCTGCGCCGATTTCGATCACGGCAATGCCGCCCGGCCTGGGAGAATGCGCAGGCAGTGCCAGCACTTCGACCGCCACGAGCAACAGCAGGCCCGTCAACCCACTTCTTAACGCAATCAGGATGCTCATGATTCGGTCCCGGTAACCTTTGCACGAACGCTGCCACGCGCCAGCCGCGCCCGTATTTCCCGTCCCTCCCGGACCTGCTCGGCGTCCATCAGAACGGCACCGGTGTCTGCGTCCGTAACCACTGCGTAACCGCGCTCCAGTGTCGCCAGCGGGCTGACGGCATGCAGCGAGCGCTCCGCGTGCCGCAGCCGTTGACCCGCACGTTCGACGGTCAACCCGCCTGAGCGAAAAACTCGGCTGCGGAGCGACGCAAGTTGTTGACGCGTTCGCTGCAACCGTATTGCGGGTGACTGTTGCATAAAGCGATCCAGCAGCCGGTCCGCAGTTCGTCCTCGCCGGCTGAAATCGAGGCGCATGGCTACCGTGAGCGCCTTTCGCAGTTCGGCAAGGCGCCTAGCCTGTAACTGCAGGCGGCGCGCCGGACTCGCCTGGTTTAGGCGGCGAGCGAGCCAGTCGAGCGACTGAAACCTGTTCTGCAGGGCACGCGCCGCTACTGCGGCAAGCTTGCTTGCGGCGGCACGCAAACTGCGCTGCCACTCAAGCTGGTCAGGTACCACCAGTTCCGCAGCGCCGGAGGGCGTCGGTGCGCGCACGTCAGCAACCAGGTCCGCTATGGTCACATCGACTTCGTGTCCCACGGCACTGACGATCGGAACAGGGCAGGCGCTGATCGCGCGTGCCAGCATTTCATCATTGAATGCCTGAAGGTCTTCGAGGGAACCGCCACCGCGGCCGATGATGAGGACATCGCATTCGTTACGAGCGATCGCGGTCCCGAGCGCGGCCAGCAGTTCGGGCACCGCGGCGTCGCCCTGCACGGCAGACGGATAGATGATGACAGGGACTGCGGGAAATCGACGCTGCAATACCGTCAGGATATCGCGTACAGCGGCGCCGCTCGGCGACGTAATTACGCCGATGCGTGTCGGCAGTGCCGGCAGCGGCCGCTTGCGTGAAATATCGAAGAGTCCTTCTGCTGCCAGCATTTTTTTCAGTGCTTCAAAGCGGCGTCGAAGTTCCCCTTCGCCGGCGGCTTCGATCTGCTCGACAATCAGCTGGTAGTCGCCACGTGCCTCGTACAGACTGACGCGCCCGAGAACCAGCATCTGGTCGCCGTCGCGAAGGGTGGGCTGTGGCCCGCGTTGCCGCTGGCGGAACCAGGCACAGCGAATCTGCGCGCTGGCGTCTTTCAGGCTGAAATAGAGATGCCCCGAGGCGGGTCTGGCGAGATTCGAAATCTCGCCCGCCACCCACAGCCGTGCAAGGCCGTGCTCCAGCAATGTGCGCGCCTGGCGATTCAGCTCGGACACTGTTATGGCGCCGCCGGAAGACCCGTCATCAAGTAGATCGTACATGGCCACAGTATACGGGACCCGCACGGCACCTGGTTTGGGACCGGATTTTTGAGTTTACCGACCGGCCGCCGGAGCGTACCATGGCCGGTTTTAGCCAACTCATGCGGGCCGTATGCGAATCGCCAAGGATGCTCTGACTTTTGATGACGTCTTATTGCAGCCGGATTATTCGGATGTGCTGCCACGCGAAGTTGATCTGACGACCCCCCTCACCGCGGAAATCAATCTCAATATTCCACTTATTTCGGCGGCCATGGACACCGTTACCGAGTCCCGGCTGGCCATTTCACTGGCGCAGGAAGGCGGCATCGGCATTATTCACAAGAACATGCTGCCGGCAGAGCAGGCGCAGCACGTACTTCGCGTAAAGAAATTCGAAAGTGGCATCGTGCGGGATCCCATCACGGTGACGCCCGACACGACTATCCGCGAAGTCATCGAGCTTACCCGCGCGATGAACATCTCGGGCGTACCAATTGTGCGCGGCCGCGAGCCGATCGGTATCGTGACGCACCGCGATTTGCGTTTCGAAACCCAGTTGGATGCACCGGTGTCGTCGGTGATGACACCGAAAGAACGGCTCGTAACAGTGAAGGAGGGAGCAGACGACGAGGAAGTACTCTCCCTTCTGCATCGGCACCGCATCGAGAAAGTGCTGGTTGTATCCGAGGATTTCGAACTGCGCGGCATGATCACTGCGAAAGACTTCCAGAAGGCGACCGACTTTCCGCGCGCCTGCAAGGACAGTCACGGGGCGTTACGTGTTGGTGCCGCTGTGGGCACCGGGCAAGATACCGATGAGCGACTCGATGCGTTGGTGCAAGCGGGCGTCGACGTCATCGTGGTGGACACGTCGCACGGATTCTCCAAAGGCGTTCTCGAGCGCATTACGCGCACCAAGAAGGCCTACCCGGACCTGCAGGTCATTGGCGGCAACGTCGTTACTGCCGAAGCCGCTCTCGCGCTGGTCGAGGCCGGGGCAGATGGCGTAAAAGTCGGTATCGGCCCCGGTTCGATCTGCACGACGCGAGTCGTGGCAGGTGTCGGTGTACCGCAGGTTTCGGCAGTGGCCGAGGTTGCCGATGCATTGCGCAAGAAGGGTGTGCCGCTGATATCCGACGGTGGTATCCGCTACTCCGGTGATATTGCGAAAGCGTTGGCGGCGGGCGCTTATTCAGTAATGATCGGCAGCCTGTTTGCCGGCACCGAGGAGTCGCCCGGCGAGGTCGAGCTTTACCAGGGGCGATCGTACAAGTCCTACCGGGGCATGGGTTCGCTGGGTGCTATGGGCCAGAAACACGGTTCGTCCGACCGCTATTTCCAGGACGCAACTGAAGAACTCGAGAAACTCGTGCCGGAAGGTATCGAGGGCCGCGTGGCGTACAAGGGCAGCGTAATCGCCATCGTGCATCAACTAATGGGCGGTGTGCGTGCGGCGATGGGCTACACAGGCTGCGGCAATATCAACGAGATGCGAACGCGTCCGAAGTTTGTGAAGATCACCACTGCCGGCATGCGCGAAAGTCACGTGCATGACGTTGCGATTACCAAGGAACCACCGAACTATCGCGTCAAAGAGTGACGGAAGGGTGACGTTTCCCGCATGAGCCAGCCAGCCAGGGCAGAGTCGGACCGGCGACCTGATATCCACGCCCATCGTATCCTGATTCTGGACTTCGGCAGCCAGTACACACAGTTGATTGCCCGCCGCGTGCGCGAATGCGGGGTGTATTCCGAAATTCATCCCTGGGACATGGACGAAGACGCGCTGCGCGCGTGGCAGCCATCCGGGGTCGTGCTCTCCGGCAGTCCGGAGTCGGTCAATGTCGAGGATCCTCCACGCGTGTCACCGGCCGTATTCGATCTCGGCATTCCCGTACTGGGTATCTGTTTCGGGATGCAGGCCATGGCGGCGCAACTCGGCGGCAAAGTGGCCACCTCAACACTGCGGGAATTCGGCTATGCTGAGATCCGGCCGCTCGAATCTACCTTGCTCGATGGTTTCGACGATGCTGCCGACAGTTCGTCCGGGCCGATGCTCAAGGTATGGATGAGCCATGGCGACCGCGTGGAAGCGCTGCCACCCGGCTTTCGCGTCAGCGGCATCAGCAGCAACTCGCCCCTGGCAGCGATGGAGAACATTGAGCGCGGCTTCTATGGCGTGCAGTTTCATCCCGAAGTGACGCACACGCCGCAAGGCCAGAAGATCATTCACCGGTTCGTGCGCGATATTTGCGGATGCGCGGGTGACTGGACACCGGATCAAATCGTCGACAGCGCCATCCTGGACGTGCGCCGTCGTGTCGGCAACGGCAAAGTATTGCTGGGCTTGTCCGGAGGTGTTGATTCCTCGGTTGTTGCCGCGCTGTTGCATGAGGCGATCGGTGATCAGCTGACTTGTGTATTCGTTGATCACGGACTGTTGCGCTACGGTGAAGGCGATCAGGTTATGGAGACCTTCGCCGAGCACCTGGGCGTCAATGTAATACGCGTCGACGCGGCGCCGCTTTTTCTTGCGGCTCTCGCGGGTGTTACGGACCCGGAAGAAAAGCGCCGCGTGATCGGCCGATTGTTCGTCGAAGTATTCGAGGAACAGGCGCTGAAGTTGCAGGATGTTGACTGGCTCGCGCAGGGCACGATCTATCCCGACGTCATCGAATCGGCCGGTGCGGCGACCGGCAAAGCGCAGGTCATCAAATCGCACCACAATGTTGCCGGATTGCCCGAGCACATGCGCATGAAACTCGTCGAGCCATTGCGTGAGCTGTTCAAGGACGAGGTGCGCAAGATTGGCCTGGAGCTGGGACTTCCGGAGTCGATGGTCAATCGGCATCCATTCCCGGGGCCCGGCCTGGGTGTGAGAGTACTTGGCGAAGTCCGTCCCGAATTCGTCCGGCTTCTGCAACTTGCCGACCGCATATTTATCGATGAACTGCGCGACAGCGGCTTATACGAGCAAACCAGCCAGGCGTTCGCCGTGTTTCTGCCGGTTCGGTCCGTGGGTGTAATGGGAGATGGGCGGCGTTACGACTGGGTCATCGCATTGCGCGCCGTTGAAACGATCGATTTCATGACGGCGCGCTGGGCTCGACTACCTTATGACTTTCTCGAGCGGGTCTCGCTGCGCATCATCAATGAAGTCGACGGCATCTCGAGAGTTACCTACGACATTTCCGGCAAGCCGCCCGCTACCATTGAGTGGGAATGAGCCGTTGCGGAATGTCGCGATAGCCAAGAAACAGCAATATGACTGCGTGCTGGACTGATTCCGACCGACAGTTTATGCGGTTCGCTCTCGACGCTGCGGTCGATGCGCGCGAGGTCGGTGAAGTTCCTGTTGGCGCGGTGGTAACAATTGCCGGAAGGATTGTCGGCCGAGGGCGCAATCGCACCATCGGCGATTGCGATCCCAGTGCGCACGCGGAAATTATCGCGCTGCGTGAAGCAGCGTCCGCCTGTGACAACCATCGGCTTCCGGATGCAAGTGTGTTTGTAACTCTCGAGCCTTGTGCGATGTGTCTCGGCGCATTGATTCAAGCGCGCATACGCCGTCTTGTGTTCGGTGCTTACGACCCGAAAGCTGGCGCCGCGGGCAGCGTTATTGACCTCACCAACGAGCGGCGATTGAATCATCGCATCGAGACGAGCGGCGGCCTGTTGGCCGGGGAGTGCGGTCTGCTGCTCAGCGACTTCTTCGCAGCCAGGCGCTGAATCGCCCGCAGTACCGCTGTGTAGGAGCTTGCCTTGCGCGCGAATGGGACGAGGTTTGCGGTTGCCGCTTTCGCCCGCAGGGCGGGCTCCTACAGTTCGCGTTCAGGCGCCGCTATGCGGTTACAGGTTTTGTTCGTTATCTTTATTCCTGGCCAGTTCGAGCGCGTCTTCATCATCCGCCATGACCTCATCCTGCGCTTCATTCGCGGTAATCCAGCGAATGATGTTGTAGTAGTTGCGAATGTTATTCACGTACAGCACCGGCTCCCAGCCGCGCGCATAACCGAATTCGACGCGTGAATACCAACGCTGCCTGGCAAGTAAAGGCAGCGTCTCACTCAGGTCCACCCAGGTATCGGGATCTCCTCCTTGCCAGCGAACGATCTGGCGTGCATCAAGCAAGTGATTGAAACCTACGTTATAGGCGGCCAGTGCCATCCACGTTCGATCCGGTTCTGCTACACCGTCGGGAATTCTCTCGATCTGGCGCGCAAGAAACTCCGCGCCTCCGAAAATGCTGCTTTCCGGGTCTGTGCGATCTTCAATGTCCAGGTAATCGGCTGTCGCCTGGGTAAGCATCATGATACCGCGCACACCCGTAGGCGATACCGCATTCGAACGCCAGTGAGATTCCTGATAGCCAATGGCTGCCAGCAGGCGCCAGTCGACGCCGTGCAACCGACCGGCGTCCTCGAACAACTGGCGATAGCGAGGCAGGCGACTTTCAAAATGTCGCACAAACGACCGAGTACCCACGTAATCGAATTTCTCGGTATGCCCGTAGTACCGGTCGTGTACCTGTGCCAGCAGTCCATCACGCCCGGCATCGATCAAATAACGATCGGCACGCCGCAGCAGGCTGTCGCCATGGTCTTTCCTGAAAGCCCATGAAATGGGATCCGCGACATCCAGATCGATTGCGACCCGCAGTTCCGGATAGAAATGCCGCTGGATGCTGAAATCTGTACTGTCGGCAATTGTGAAATCGAGTTCGCCGGTGGAAACTTTCTGCATAAGGTCGATTACTTCGGCGTCGGCATTCTCCGACCATTCAAGGTCTGGGTAGACCGTCTTTAGAGCTGCCAGCATGTCGGCATGGCTGCTGCCAGCTATCACTTCAATCGAACGCCCGACAATTTCTTCGAGCGACCGCGGCCGTCCGGTTCCCTACTTGTATATCAGGTGCACGTCGACGGAGTGGTAGGGATGTCCGAAACTCAGGAACTCGCGCCTGCCCGAAGTCATCGACAGGCCGGCGGCCGCAAGATGCGCATCGCCGGATATCAATCGCGGCGTGATTTCAGAGACACTGTCGACGGTTTCGATGACGAGCGATACGCCCAGGTCTTCGGCAAAACCCTGGATCAAATCGAACTCCGGACCGGCGGGGCCGTCCGGACCTATGAAATAGGTACTGGGTGAATCTCGCGTAACTACGCGCAGCTGACCGAGTTCGAGCACCTGATCGAGAAGAGGAGGTGGCGAAGAACACGTCCCGAGCAGCGATGCCAGCAATGCGTAGAACAACAGGCGCAAATCATGTCTCCGTGGTTTGCTTCGATGCGTTCGCCAGAAGATTCGTTAATCTTCCTTGTTAGATCGAAATCTGTCGCGGCAAATCGGCCGAGCGAGCGATGATAGCGAGACTGCCCGGGCCTCCTGGGCTGCGTCCCGGGGGAGGCATAGGCTACCGCAGACGGTGCCGCCAGTCTGCCGTCATTGGACGTAATGCGGGCCCGCAAAGTGCCTGCAATCACCAGCGGATCTTCTATAATGGCGATCCCGCACAGGCTACAAAAATAGTCCGTTGTGGAAAATCGAGCTGGAGAGGTGCCGGAGTGGTCGAACGGGCTTGACTCGAAATCAAGAGTACGGGCAACCGTACCGTGGGTTCGAATCCCACCCTCTCCGCCAATGTCGACTGTAACCTATTGACTATAAAAGTAATTAAGAAACAGCGAAAGTAACGGCCTACGGTGCAACCTGCAAGCGGTTTTTGCACCTGACGCCGGTGTTTCACAGATCCAGGTCACGCGCCTCGCTCAGCAATGCGCCGTCGGCAGCGCTAAAATCTGGCGGCTCCAATGGCGCTTACTGGAGAAGTACTCCCGCACCCGTGCTGGTCGCGCGACAGCGGCATCCCGATCTCGGAGTTTGACAGTGGGACGTTCCTTCGAGAAGGCGGCTGGCTGGTAGAGAAATCTGTCCGCAAAACTGCCAAGCGGTAGCGCGGGTTTGCGCAAATGGCGAATGGTGCGAGGTTTCTCGCAGGTTGCCACTCTTGCCACCACTCACGCGGAAATCACGACTTTAGCTAAGTTAAGGAAACGACTGAAACCTTCGGTAGAATTGGTTGAGCTACCCGAGAGATAGGTAACACCTCCTTCCGGAGACATGGGTAACACTTTCTCCCTTTGCGGGAGAGAGTTCAATGCCCTGGAAGGAGTGCAATATCGTGGAAGAACGTCTCCGATTCATCGCCCGCCTGCTCGATG
>JBGTHC010000036.1:0-2750 GCA_041746375.1 Woeseiaceae bacterium | reverse complement strand
CCAAGGCTGACGTGCCCTTCAGCGAAGTTCGGATTGAGGACGATCGCACGCTGGGCCTCGCTGATGGCCACATCGTGTCGTCGCGAATACAATTCGACGATGCTCAGCGCCCAGTGCGCCCAAGGATCACGATCATCCAGGGCTACCGCCCGCGTCGCAAGCTCTGCCGCTTGCTCGCGCGAAGTCGGCGGCGACTTGCTCCATCCGTTCAAGTAGTCGAGTACGTGGGTAAGGGCCAGGAACGCGTGGGCCGAGGCGAACTTCGGGTCCTGTTCGATGGCGCGTTGCAAAAGCCCCCGGGCCGCGATGTTCGTCTCCACTGGCGATGGCGCACGCAATGCTGGACGAAAGGGAGCAGGCAGCAGCCGCTGCCAACCAGTTGGCTCAACACTTCCCAGACTTTGCGGTTCATACCTTCATAGAGGGCTATCCAGTCACCAATCCTCCGGCTCTCATCGCTATTCACGAAGCGTCGAGGCGCGCAGGTTTGGCGTAATCGCCAGCGTGAGAGATGATCCCTGAGAGCGGTCTTGCCCCTTGGTACATCGGCCCGCACGACTCTTCCTCAACTGTCCGCTTTACGCCTCATGTCCGCCGTTGAGGGCGCATCGGGCGCTTTCTAAAGCTGACTTCGCCGACGGCGAAGCTGGAGGCTGAGGTAGCGCCAATCCAGGTCATTCGTGGCGCAATCCGAAGCAGACATTCCTTTTGCTGCCTAGTGTGGCGGGCGACGCGAGAGCGCCAGGTCGCGGACCACCCCCTGCCGAACTTGTACACCATCCTCGTGTCTGCTATCGAGTAGTGATGCGTGGGCTGTTGACACTTTGTGTGTTGGCGTTTGTTGCTACACCGGCAGACGCGGGTGATGTGCTGTTCGACGCCATCTCCGCCGGCAACAAAGCTGCCGTCGAGCAAGCATTGGCTGGGGGTGCCGACGTCGACAGCCGGGCGCGTGACCAAGGTACCCCCCTCATCGCTGCTGCTCTCGATGATCAGCTTGCCATTGCGGAATTCCTGCTGAGCAAGGGCGCTGACGTCATGGCGCGCAATTCCGGTGGGTTTACCCCCCTCCACGCGGCTGCCTTTTCTGGAAGCCTCCCTATCGCCAAGCTGTTGCTCGAGCAGGGGGCAGTGCTCGAAGACTCGGCTAACAAGTCTGGGGTCACACCCTTGGTGATAGCGGGTGAGGAAAACCACGTCGAAGTGGCAGAGTTCCTCATTGGCAAGGGCGCGGATGTGAACCATCCCGAAGGTCATGGCTACTGGCCGATCACGCGCGCTTTCTGGAAGGGTAATACCGACATCATAAAACTATTCAAACGGCATGGCGCCACGTGCCAGGCGAAAGTCCTTGGCGAAGCCAACGCTGCGAAGTGCGCAGCGATCCACGATTGATAAGGAGAGCCAGATGGCCATGGGAGTCATGACGACCCTAGTTCGCCGGTCAGTGTCAGCAGCGGCATTTGCGGCCGCGGCGATTGCCGGCACAGGATCAGCTTTCGCCGACGACACTGTAAATACCGGCTATTTCGGCGGAGTGGCGATCATGGGCTACGACACGGTCGCTTATTTCACCGTTGGCGAGGCCGTAAAGGGTTCCAAAGAATTTTCCTATGAGTGGCTTGGCACGCCGTGGCATTTCGCCAGCAAGGAACACAAGGAAATGTTCATGAGCGAACCTGCCAAATTCGCTCCTCAATACGGTGGTTACTGCGCGGGCGAGGTCGCACTCAATGAGTCCGTCACCGTCAATGTCGATCCAGAAGCGTTCAAAATCATCGATGGCAAGCTCTACCTGATCTACGACGAAGGGAACGCGGGCGCTTTTGCCGACAATGCCGATGATCTTGTTCCGCAGGGCGATGCCAAGTGGCCGGTAGTCGAAGCAAAGTTGGCAGTCGATGAGCCGGATTGGCACTTGATCAACAACCCCTGAGCCTTGCGAGCTCAATTCACTGTCACGAAGTGAAACACCATACCTGTATTGACATAAGAATACCCGTTGCCGGCAGCGTCCCTTCGTCTGTACACGGGACCACAGATGGGGCGCCCAAACATATTTTCGCTATGCTCACATAAGAGGTTGCGATCGACGTAGACTCTCTCGGTGAGCATTCGTGTCATCGTGCGGAACACCGCCGTGCCGTCCTGTTCGATCTGCATAATTGCTGGACGCCCGTCCGGTTCGAGGTTGCCTTTCAAGGTCTTGCCAACAACAAGCGATGCGATTTCCGCGCCATTCAACCTGTCCTTTTCATCAGCGGTGAAGCCGAACGGCCATTCGGGCAGTCCTGCTTGGCGTAGGGCGTCGATGATCGGCGCCAAATCTTCAGCGTTGCGAAGATGGGCATAGTGATACTGAAACGCGTTCAATGACCGCAGTCGAGCCAAAGATTCGGTCCTCGCCACCAGCCGGAGACCGTCCGCAATCGCCGCTTTGGCGTCATCTGAGCGGCCGGCGCGGGCATAGGCCGCTGCGAGCAGAATCCTAAGGCTGCCGGCCTCTGGAGCATCATCGCGAGCGCGTTCGAAAGTCTCAATGGCTTTCCTGGTATCCCCGAGCAAAAGAAAGACAACTCCGACAACCTCCCGATCTATTGGAGCCAGATTGGGATCAAGCTTCAATGCCGTTTCGACTGCTAATGCCGCTTCGTTGTGATTGCCGGCTATTAGCTGAATATAACCAACGGCAATTTGCGTAGCAGCGTCTCCGGAGCCTAATGCGACAGCGCGCTCCGCCGAGATGATCG
>JBGTHC010000035.1:0-4318 GCA_041746375.1 Woeseiaceae bacterium | reverse complement strand
GGAACGAGACCGATCAGTTCACCGCGCCCGCCCAGCGATTCGACCAGGTTGAATACGCAGCCCGGCTGCAGTTCCCGCAGCGTCTGCAGGCCGCTGGCGAGGTCGAGATCGATTGCCTGCGTCGACACCTTCCAGTGCAGTTTCTCAAGTGCTTCGTGCACCTGGCTGACCTGCAGTAGCGCGTCCGCTTCATCCGTGCGGGCATTCTCGCCCAGGTTCTCATGCAGGATGAGAACACCGTGCGGCGACGGCTTCATCGCCGGACGGTCAGGCAGCGAGCAGGTCGGCCGGCACGCGAACGCGGCGACGGCAGCGAACCTTGGCGGAATTCATGATGCCATTGATCAGCGTTCGATAATCCATGCCGACCATGGACGCCATGATCGGCAGGTCGGAGTGCTCCGGGTGCAGGCCCGCGAGAGGATTCACCTCGATAAAGTTGGGCGCGCCGTCGTGATCGACCCGCACGTCGATACGGCCCGCATCGCGGCAACCCAGCGCACGCCATGCACGCAGAGCCAGCGACTCCACCCGACCGCGCAGTTTGCCTTCCTCGAGCAACTTGTACTCCACCAGCTCTTCGCAGTTTTCCTTGTTGCGATAGGAGTAAACCTCCGCATCCGCCTCCGGCAACAGGTTGATCTCCAGCGTGGCAATGGCGCCCGCCTTGCGGCCGGTACCAAGAATACCCACCGTGAACTCGCGGCCGGGCAGGTAGCGCTCCACCAGCACCGGCTGCCGGTGCTCGGCCAACAATGAACGGCAGACTGCCAGCAGTTCCTCGGCATTGTTGATCTTCGATTCGCTGCTCACACCTTTGCCCGTGCCTTCCGCAACCGGTTTGGCGAATAGCGGATACGGCAACTTGACGTTGCGCACACTGCCGGGCTCATGGATGACCACGAAGTCGGGTGTGGCTACACCGGCGGCACGCACCACGTCTTTCGTCATGCCCTTGTGCAATGTCAATGCGCAGACCAGCGGGTCAGAAAAAACGTACGGTATCTGGTACGCATCCAGCAATGCCGGTACCTGAGCCTCGCGGCCCCAACCGTGCATGCCTTCGCAGATGTTGAATACCAGGTCCCAGCGGTCGCCCGCGACGAGTCGTCGTGCCAGTTGCTGCAGGTGACCGATACGGTCGACCTGGTAACCCAGCGACGTCAGGGTGTCGGCGATGTGGTCGATCGTGTCGGCGCGGTCGAATTCCGCCGTGTCCAGTTCGCTGTAGCCGGCTTCCAGCCAGGCGTCGCGAAGATCGTAGGTGAGGCCGACGCGCAATTTGTTGCTTCGATTCATGATCGGGACTCCTGCAACTGCGAGTGTTGAGGATCCGTGTCCGGATACCGGTACTGGCCGCCGTCGTAGCTCTGCAGTAGCAGGTCGCCGTTCTCGTAGCCGACAACATAGTCGGGAGCGATTGCTGTCTTGCCGCCGCCGTTCGGCGCGTCAACGACAAAGGTGGGCACTGCATAACCGGTTGTATGGCCGCGAAGCCCGCGAATCAGCTCAACCCCCTTGGCGACGGGCGTACGAAAGTGCGCAGATCCGGAGATTGGATCGCACTGATACAGGTAGTACGGTTTGACACGTATTCGCAATAAACCATGCATCAGTTGTTTCATGGTCACCGTATCATCGTTAACACCCTTTAACAACACGGTCTGGCTGCCTAGCGGGATGCCGGCATCGGCCAGTCGACCGCATGCTTCCGTGACTTCGGGCGTTATTTCATCCGCGTGTGTGAAGTGCAGGCTCATCCACAAGGGGTGGTAGCGTTTGAGTATGCGAGTAAGCGTCGGCGTAATGCGCATCGGTTGCACGACCGGCTGTTTACTGCCGATACGTACGAACTCAACGTGCGGGATCTTTCGCAGGCGCTTCAGGATGTACTCAAGTCGGTCGTCGTCCAGGCTCAGTGGATCGCCGCCCGAGATGAGGACATCGCGCACAGCCGGAGTCTGCTCGATGTAGTCGAGCGCTGCTTCTATATCCGACTTCTTCACGCTGCGTTCGCCGACCGAGCCGACCATGCGGGCGCGCGTGCAATAGCGACAATAGACCGAGCAGAAGTTGGTCACGAGCAGCAATACTCGGTCGGGGTAGCGGTGCACGAGGCCGGGTACCGGACTGTGAGCGTCTTCCCCAAGCGGGTCGTCATTCTCGCCGCGCGAGACTATGTATTCGCCGAGGACAGGCACTACCGTCCGGCGCAGCGGTTGCAACGCGTCGCTTCGATCCAGCAAGCTGGCGTAGTAAGGCGTGATACCGACCGGCAGCGCACCGGTATGCTGCCGGATCGCAGCGGTCTCCTCGTCGGACAGGTCGATCATCCGTTCCAGGTCAGCCAGCGTGCGCACCCGGTGCCGGTTCTGCCAGCGCCAGTCGTTCCAGTCGTCGACAGTGGAATCAGGATAGTGTCGCGCCAGAAACTCCGCCGAGCGATCGGAGACGCAAAAGCGTGCCCGATCGCGTCTGGCGATGGTTGTCTGTAATTTGGCGGTGGCTGGGAGAGGGCGGCGGGAGCGCGTGGCGGGAGAGGCAAGTGGGTTGCTTCCCCGTTCCGGAGGCTCCTCCGCGGCTTGCGAAGCGGTTTTCATCAACAGATCCTGATACGCAGTTGGGCGACCTGCAGACAAAATTCGACTCGGCCCGTCGAGTCGCGCGGAACAAGCCCGCCTGATTTTCGCGGTACTATATTTCTGACGTATCAAATGTCAATGCATTTCTATCAAAACTGCGGACGGTGACAGCTTCGTGTCGGTGGTGTGCGACAGTCGATTGAATTGCCGGCTCGTTTCACCAATGATGACCGACCCGATTCCTGGCCACATTCAGCCTCCTGCATGAAGACCGAATTCTCCCGCGACCCACAGACGAACCGCTCGCTGCGGCACTCGTTGAACGACGCCGTAGCGTTCGCAACCATGACAGGAATCGGAGAGACCTACTTCTCGGCGTTCGCCCTGTTCCTGAAGGCCACCACACCACAGATCGGCATGCTCGCGTCATTGCCACCGCTGTTGGCTTCATTCGTGCAATTGCTGTCGGCATGGCTCGGACGCCTGACCGGCAGGCGCAAGTGGCTGATCCTGACCGGCGCCGGGTTGCAGGCGTTCGCCTGGATTCCGTTACTGTTACTTCCCCTGCTCGTTCCCGAGCGAGCGGTACCATTGCTGATCGCCTGCGTCGTGCTCTACCAGAGCGGTGCGCACCTGGTTACACCCCAGTGGAGCAGCCTGATGGGCGACATCGTTCCGGCACGGCGCCGCGGTCGCTTGTTCGCCTTGCGCACCCGGCTGGTCACGGCGTTCACTTTCCTGTCTCTCCTGGTCGGCGGCTTTGTCCTGCACTACTTCAATGGCCGCGGCAATACAGTTACCGGCTTCGTCGTCCTTTTCAGTATCGCTGCGGGTGCGCGGCTCATCTCGGTGTACCAGCTATCACGCATGTACGACCCGCCCGGGCACGTTGCTGCGCTCGAATTTCCGTTCGGATCGGGCTGGTGGCCGCGGCTCCGGCATTCGAATGTCGTGCGCTTCTCCATCTTCTTTGCGTTGACCCAGTTCGGTGTCGCGATCGCGTCGCCGTTCTTCACTGTCTACATGTTGCGCGACCTGCAATTCAGCTACCTCGCATTCACAGTCAATACCGCCGCGGCAATCTTCGCGCAATTCCTGACCCTCTCGCAGTGGGGTCGCATCAGCGACGTTTTCGGCAACCGGCGCATCCTCGCTGCCACCGGCATCGTCATCCCGTTAATGCCGCTGCTATGGGTTTTCTCCAGCAACTTCTGGTACCTGATAGCTGTGCAACTGGTCAGCGGCTTCGCGTGGGCAGGATTCAGCCTGAGCGCCAGCAACTTCATCTACGACTTGATCTCCCCGCATCGCCGCGCCACATACCTCGCGATTCACAACGTCATCGCAGGCGTCGGCATTTTCAGCGGTGCACTGCTGGGCGGCTATCTCGGCACCGTACTCCCCACCGAAATCCAACTCGCCGGTTACCAGTTCAGCTGGCTAAGCCCGCTCATCGGAGTATTCGTGATCTCAACAATTGTGCGAGCCACGGTGGTGATCATCCTGCTGCCGAAGTTGCGGGAGGTACGCCCGGTGCGCGACATCTCGCTGGCAGACCTGATTTTTCGCGTGACGCGGCTGAATGCGTTGTCGGGGGTGTTCTTTGAGGTTATCGGCTCGCGGCCTAAATTCAGTGGCCGTTCGTCGGGGGAAGAGTGATGCTTTTTCGGCGCTGCTGTGGGCAGGGATTGCTTTTCGGGACGCCGTGAACCCATCCCTGGGGGCTCCGGGCTCGA
>JBGTHC010000034.1:0-14225 GCA_041746375.1 Woeseiaceae bacterium | reverse complement strand
GTTAAACCAGCCCGATGACGGGTTCCGTCAGGGATCCTGGCATCGGGCCATTCACAGCAGCAATTACTCAGACTCGGCTTTTAACAGGTCGTCCCAGCGCCGCCCGAGTTGGTCCGATTTATATTCCTCGACCCGGTAAAGCCAGCCGCCGGTGCGCGCCTTGATTGTCACTGCCTCGTCCTCCGGAGTGCGTGGGTCGGAGGGATCCGGCAACTGATCTGCTTCGTCGCTCACAGGTTCGAATGACTCCGGTTCGGCCGACTCACCGGCATCGGCAACTTCGGCTTCAGCTTCGTCCTGTAATGCATCAGCGGGTGCTGTGGCGTCTACGACCGAGGCCTCGAACGACATCCACGCTTGTTCGTCAATACTTCCGATGGTCACGACTATCTGCAGACCATCAAACGTCGTAAATGTGGTGGTCGTTGCCGCATTCATCCCGGCATCTGGTACCGGGATCACATCGTCCAGCGTCAGCTTATCGAGCGCGCCGGCAATGCTGTTTACTATAGTAGGGTAACTCAGCTCCCGACCGGACGGGATTCCTGCTACTTCGAACGCTGTGGCGTCCGGGTTCTCCTTTCGTATTTCGATGGTTTCGTCGTCAGCGTGTCGAATGATGACCGACTGAACGCGGGCTGCATCCAGATCCATGATCCCGGGCAGCAGCCACTGGTTCAATTCTTCCGGTACCGGCGGGTTCTTGTCGATGAGCCAGCTCCCGGTCTCGTCCGGTTGCCTCGCGTAGCGATAGTCCCCCTGAGCGACGTCACCCAGAATCAGTGCAAAAGCAAAATCGCCGCCACTAGCGCTCACGAGTGTGCCGCTGCCGCCGTCCTCGGTCGGATGCTGCACTCCGAGTCGATCATAAAGCTCCGCATTCGAGGTCTTCGCCTCGACTTTTCGTGCATCGGCGATGGCCAGAAGCACCTGGCGCAGCGTTGCGACCTGTGCGGGATAGCCGCTTTTTTCCGGCACGCTCCATGCATCGCCGTCTTTGACAAGCGAGATCCGGGCATCGTTGGATGCTATCGACACGGAATCGATTTCATTCAATCGGTCCTTGAGTCCGGGAACAATCAATTCATTGTCGGTAGGTGTCAAAGGGCCCCGGTCTGTGGTGTTCAGGGCGAACAGCGCACCGAAGAGTACGATCACCACAATCGTCAGTATTTTCACGCTGCGTGAAGTCATACCCGTCGCCGCCGGTTACGACGCCACACAGCGAACAACACGAACACCGTCAAGAGCAGTGGTACCAGTGCCACGTTGATGATCTTGAGGTTCGTTCCGAGTCTTTCGATGTCCCGGTCGAGGCCGCGCTGTACGGCACGCAGCTCCTGGCGTATCTCGGAGCGCCGATCGATAAAGCGATCGATCTCGGCCTGCTGCTCTTCTGTCATCAGGAGATTGCCCGCATCTTCACGAGCGGTTTGCAGGGTCCCCAGTCGCTGCTCTGTCTCATCGAGCTCACGTTGCAGATTCTGTTCGGTTTCCCGGAAGCGCGACTCGGCATCGCGGCGCAGCTGTTCCACTTTGGTGAACGGCCTGGCAGACGTGGCGCGACTTCGAACATCGATCAGGTCGTTGCTGCCGGACAGATTGTCCAGCGCATTGGTAACGAACGTTCCATTGTCGGCAAAGGCGGTTGCCATCTGCTGGCCGAAAAAGTTCTGGGTCTGTACCCACATGCGGTCACTCAGCAGGTCGACATCGGCGACGATAATGATGTTCGCATCGTCGCTCGATTCAAGCAGGTGGTCACGCTCGTCCTCCGGCTCGGTGCTTTCTCCGTCGTCATTGGTTGGCGGGTTCGGCGGCCCGTCGGGGAAGGCAGTGCGCAGGGAACCGCTCAGGCGTCCCGCCATGATGAGCCGTTCGTCACCAGGCGAAAAACTGTCCAGCAATGTCGCGGGATCGGGCAGAAAGCTGAAACGCGAGACCGGCAGCAATCCCGCCATGTCACTCGATTGAATGAGGGGCTCGAAAGTCGGCCCGCTATCGCCGGACATCCGCAGGGATCCTGCCGTACCGATATTGATCGATTCGAGGTCCGCCGTTGTGATGTCGTCCTGATCCAGTTCCGACTCAGTGACGCCGAGCAGTCCCAGGTGCCGGGTTGGCCGGCGGTTCGGTCCTGCTGCAACTTGCAGTGCCAGCTGCGCGTCGGCGACGACTTCGGTGGAAGAGAAGTCTATCCCCCACGCGGAGAACAGCTTTGGCAGGTCGGATCCCTGGCCCTGGGGAGGCATTCCCTGGGGCATCCCCTGCATAGCCATGGCATCGGCTTCCGCCAGCGGGTCAACGAAAATCAGCGCTTTGCCGCCCCGCAGCAGGTACTGGTCGATCGCGTAAAGCGATGCATCCGACACGTTCTTCGGTTGCACGATCCACAGCAGTCCGATGTCATCTTCGATGTCGGTGAAATCTGCATCGAGGTTGCGTATATCGAAGAGTTGCTGCGCTTGTTGATAAATAACCCAGGGCGGCAGCATTTGCTGCGTTTGCGGGTCGAAGTCGCCGCTCATGCGAGCACCGGACAACAGGCCGATGGCCGTGCGCCCGGATTGGGCCAGCGTGCTGACCAGTTTGGCGATGTCGTATTCGAGAAACTCTTCCTTGTCCGGCTGGAAGAACGCGATCGTGGCCTCGTCGCCGACGCTGTTGGTGCCGGCGAGGCCGAGGTAGACCGGGTCAGGAGTGGTAGCCAGCTGGATGCCCTGCAGGCCGAATTGGGTCGCTCGATCCTCCTCTTCCGAGAACGGCAACGGGTCAACGACGCGAAGCCTGATATTGCCGTCCGACCGATCTGCGAATTCTTCCAGCATCTCCCGCACGCGATTCGCGTAGGCACGTAACGAGGGCAGGCTCTCGGTAGCTCTGTCCGAGAAATAGAAATGCAGATTTATGGGCTCGTCAATATTCTCCAGGATGCGCTTGGTGCCATCCGAGAGCGTATACAGCCTGTTCTCGGTAAGATCGATGCGCCAGCCACTGAAAAGCTGGTTACTGATGATTACCGCGGCGATGAAAGCCAGGGCGAGCAATACGAGGCTGCCTGAACTGAGGCGCCGTTGTGCGGATGTGCTCATATCGACTTGCCCATCTCAGTCAGCCTGCTTCCATTGCAGGACAATCGTATTGGCGTACAGAAATGCGCCAATCACCAGGCCGAAATACACCAGGTCGCGCAGGTCGATGACGCCTTTGCTGATGTTGGCGAAATGCGTCAGAAAACTGAGCGATGCGATGCCGTCGATTATTACCTGTGGCGCCCAGCCGGAAAACAGGTCCAGAATCATCGGGAAACCCGATAGAAGGAAACCGAAGCAAACCACGATCGTTATAACGAACGCAATGACCTGGTTGCGCGTCGTGGCCGAGACGCACGAGCCGATTGCCAGAAACCCGCCAGCCATAAGAAGACTGCCGACGTACGCCGCGAGAATCGCGCCGTTATCCGGATCGCCCAGATAGTTAACCGTTAGCCAGATGGGAAAGGTCAGGAACAGTGCGATACCGGTGAACGCCCAGGCCGCCAGGTATTTTCCCAGCACTGCCTGCCACGGTGTGATAGGCAGAGTCAGCAACAGTTCCACGCTGCCGGTCTTGCGCTCCTCTGCCCACAGGCGCATCGAAATCGCCGGAACCAAAAACAGGTAAAGCCACGGGTGATAGTTGAAAAACGCGCTGAGGTCGGCCTGCCCACGTTCGTAGAAGCCGCCCAGATAGAACGTAAACGTACCCATCAAAATGAGAAATATGACGATGAATACATACGCAACCGGCGTTGCAAAGTAACTTCGCAATTCACGTCGGAACAATGCAGCAATGATATTCATGATGTAGTGCCGGTGGTGATCTGCCGGAAGACTTCGTCGAGCCGGCCGCCTTCGAGCTGCAGGCTCGACACGGCCCAGTGCCGGGCTGCCAGGAGATCGGATATTGCTTTCCAGAGTTCGGTGTTGACGGCAGTGTCATGCGGGATGGCGACGATGGATCGCTGAGTGCGGTCAGACTCGGTATTGGCAACAAGTGCGAGGCCGTCAATCGCGGAACGAACTTCATCGAAATGCAGGTCATCGGCAAGCGTTGTCCGGACAGCGTTGTTGTAGCGTGAGCGGGCAGCGAGCGCGCCTGGTGTGTCGTCAGCCAGTATGCGCCCGTTCGCGATGATGATGGCACGGCTGCATACGGCTTCGACTTCTTCGAGTATGTGGGTCGAAATCACGATGAGTTTGTCGGCCGACATCGACAATATGAGCTCGCGAACTTCATGTTTCTGGTTCGGGTCCAGTCCGTCTGTCGGCTCGTCGAGGATCAGTACATCGGGATCGTGCAGTATCGCCTGTGCAAGGCCGACGCGGCGTTTAAAGCCTTTCGACAGGGTATCGATGCTCTGATCGAGGACTGACTGGAGATTCAATCGTTCTGTCACCTCGTCCAGACGATTCTTGCGCTTGTCGCCCGACAACTCACGCACATCCGCGATGAATTCAAGGAAGTTTCGTGGCGTCATCTCCGGGTAGCACGGCGCACCTTCAGGCAAATAGCCGATATGGCGCCGTGCATTGAGCGGATCGTCGTTGATGTTATGCCCGCAGATCGCAGCATTGCCGGAGTCGGGCGTCACGAAACCGGTGATCATCTTCATGGTAGTCGACTTGCCGGCACCATTGGGGCCGAGAAAGCCCAGCACCTCACCCGCTGCGCAGCGAAAGCTGAGGTTGTCAACAACCGTGTGCTGACCGTATTGCTTTGTTAGGCCGTCAATTTCCAGCATTAGAGAGTTCTCGGGCACCGGGGAGCCGGTGCGACGCGGTTGCACGTTGTATCAGAAAGCATTTTTTGTATCAAGACGGCGGGTCGGTGCCATTGCGTTTGGGTACGAATCCGCTATGGTAAAGCATGCGCACCGGCAGCCGTTTGCGGCACATCGCCGGCACACGATAACACAATAACAAGAACCGGCAGGAGCAGGGCATGAGCAAGCGCGGCTGGTCGTTTGATTCACTGGTTTTGATCTTTTCCATCATTGTGATCGCCCAGCTGCTGGTCTACGTGATCCCGCGGGGCGAATTCGAGCGCCAGCCGTACCCGGGAAATCCGGAGCGATCGATGGTAGTGCCGGATACCTACGCCCGTGCGGACGCTATTACCCCTGTCGACATGAAGCCCTGGTATTTCCTGTTGGCAATTCCCAAGGGTTTTGCCGCGGCGCAGGAGATTATTTTCCTGATTTTTATCGTTGGTGGCGTAATTGCTATTCTTCGACACAGCGGCGCGATCGATGCATTTCTGAATAAAGCGGTGCTGCGACTCGGACACAGTCCCGGGATTCTTATCGGCGGTTGTTTGCTGATGTTCAGCCTGGGATCGTTCACCATCGGCATGGGGGAGGAGTACGTTCCTCTCATACCGATCATCGTCACAATGAGTCTGGCCATGCGCATGGACGCCATCGTGGCGATGGGCATGGTGTGGGTCCCGTACGGCATCGGCTGGGCCTGCGCCGGCACCAATCCATTCGGCGTTATCATTGCGCAGAACATTGCCAACGTGCCGATTACCTCCGGATGGGCGTTTCGCCTCGTGATGATGCTCGCGTTTCTGGCTATCGCGTTTCATCACATTTATCGTTACGCGATGCGGGTTCGGCAGAATCCCGAAACCAGTCTTGTCGCTCATATCAATTACGATAAAGGGTTCGAGCTGCCGCAGGACATCGAGTTCAGTCGTTCTCGCATGGCGATACTGCTGGTCTTTCTCATCGGTGTGATCGGATTCGTCTGGGGCGTTGCAACCTACGGCTGGTATATCCCCGAGCTGAACGCTGTATTTCTGGCCATCGGGCTGGCTACGGCCGTGATCGCGCGCATACCTGCCGGAGATACCAGCCGCACGTTCATCGCTGGAGCGGCCGATATGACCGCGGCGGCGCTACTCGTCGGATTCGCACGTACCATCGAGGTGGTGCTTTCGGACGGCCAGATAATTGACACGGTCATCCACGCGATCGCCGGCGTTCTTGTGGATCTTGGTCCGGAGGCATCAGCGGTGGGCATGCTTGTGGTACAAACAATCTGCAACTTCTTCGTGCCGTCGGGCAGTGGCCAGGCATTCGTCACGATGCCGATCATGTCACCGCTCGCTACCCTTACCGGTGTACCGCAACAAACCGCCGTGATTGCCTACCAGTTCGGCGACGGATTCACGAATATGGTTGTGCCGACCAGTGCGCTGGTAATGGGCGCGCTGGCGCTCGGTAAAATCCCCTACGGCGCGTGGGTACGCTTCGTCGTGCCCCTGCTGCTGAAACTTTTTGCGCTGGCGATCATATTCCTGATCCTGACTGTCCACCTCGGCGACCCTCTCGGCCTCAATCCCTAACCCGTAGGTAGTGCCGGGGTCGAAAGTTCGTAGGTATCGCAAATATCCCGCCAATTTCAGCGCTCTAGGAGGGTCCGACCCCGGGACCGACTACGGGCATCGCCCACGATTCCGGCGAAACCTACGAGTGTTCGACCCCGGCACTACCTACGGTTCGAGTGTTCGACCCCGGCACTACCTACGGTTCGGCACCAACTATGGTTCGATGACTCGGGAATCGCCGCGATTGCGTGGGTCGGAGGCAGGAGTCGGGCGGTCACGGTCGCGCCATATCAGCTGCAGGTCGCCGAACTCCCAGCGATGTGGCTCTGCGCGATAGCCTCGATCGCCGAGCGCCGAGATCGTTGCTTCAGGTAGCGGACGGCTCGGACTGAAGGTCACCAGGTCCGGTGGCAGTAGCTGGTGATGGAACCGTGTTGCTGCGACGGCCTCGTCCGGCGTCATACCGAAATCCACGATGTTGACGATCGCCTGAAAGACCGACGTAAAGATGGTTGTGCCGCCCGGCGTGCCGACAATCATCGCTACTTCACCGTCTTTCAGCATCATCGTCGGCGACATGGACGACAGCATACGCTTGCCGGGCTGTATCTCGTTGGCTTTGCTGCCCGTCACACCGTATGTGTTCGGGACGCCGGGTTTTATGCTGAAATCATCCATTTCGTCGTTCAGCAGAAAGCCGGCGCCTTCAACCACGACGCCGCTGCCGAAACCGATATTTAGCGTGTAGGTGTTGGCAACGGCATTGCCCCATTTATCGAGAATCGAATAGTGCGTGGTATCGGGCGATTCCTCGGCAACAGGGCCTGCAGCGACGTCCAAGGAAATACTTTCCGGATCGACTTCGGCCGCACGCTGCGATATGTATTCTTCGCTCATTAACTGGTCGATGCGGGTCGTGACGTAATCGGGATCGCCAAGATACTCGGCGCGATCGGCAAACACGCGCTTTTCAATCTCCGCAACGAGGTGTATGTACTGTGGCGAGTTATGTGCCAGTCCTTCGAAATGGTGATTCAGATAATCCTTGATCTTGAGAAGCTGAATGACCGCAAATCCACCCGAACTCGGCAGCGGTGCGGACACGACTTCATAGCCGCGCCAGTCAGCACGCAAAGGCTCGCGCCAGACAGCTTTGTATGTACGCAGGTCTTCGTGTGTGATCAGGCCGTCGCCGCGCTCCATTTCCGCCACAATGAGGTCGGCAGTTTCTCCGGTATAGAAACCGTCAGGGCCAACTGCGGCGATGCGCCCCAACGTGTCTGCCAATTCCGGTTGTTTGAATATCTCACCGGCCTTCATTCGACCGAAATATTTCTCAAAGTTAGTCTTGCCGCCGTACCACTCAATCATCATCTGCATGCCGCCACCGAGTGACTCGGGAACGACGAAACCTTCCTCGGCAAGTGCCACAGCCGGCATGACCAGGGTTTTCCAGGGCAAAACGCCGTAGCGTTGGTGGGCTTCCCAGAAGCCGGCAACGGTTCCCGGTACGCCGACAGACTTGTGTCCGACCAGGCTCAATCCCTCGATGACGTTACCTTCCTCGTCCAGGTACATATCGCGGTGTGCGGCGAGAGGTGCCGTTTCGCGGTAATCGACGAACGTGGTCTCGTCATTCATGCGGATGAGCATGAATCCACCCCCGCCGATGTTGCCGGCTTCGGGGTACGTTACCGCCAATGCGAAACCCGCTGCGACGGCAGCGTCGACCGCATTGCCACCAGCGCGCAGGACGTTCTCACTGACTTCCGCGGCAAAGCTATCCGGCATCGCTACAGCTGCCGGCTGGACGTTGCGCGCTCCCGAAACCGCGGGCGCCGTGGTCTCGACCGGTTCGGTCGAGGGTGAGCAGGCGGCGATAAAAAGCAGTAGCGAAACGGGAAGAGCAAGCAGTGGTCGGTGATGTAGCATGATTGACGAGCTCGGCAGTTGGATTACGTGTGCATTCTCCCACATATCAATTGCACGGTGGAAACCGGCAAGGCCTCGCTCCAACGGAATGCGTGTTGTAAGTCCCGAGAGCAGGAATTCACGCATCGGATCATAAGGGCCTGTTGGAGCGCGCGCGGCGGGCGAAGGGGAACCGGCTTCACGTTGCCGTAATTGCCCGCGAGGCGGGCTCCAACAGAGTCAGTGCTCAAGCGAAAGCCTGTTCAGGCTCCGGTTCTGTCGCGGTCGGCAGACTGGTACCACTTAATTCCGGACGGGTCTGTCTGTACTGTCAGGCGACCCTGGGCCCGCAGGTAATTGAGGTGTGCAATCGACTCGCCAGTGGCCATGATCAGGTTGCTGTCGCTGATCGAGCTCCTGAAGAGTGCCGGGAATACGTCGACCGCGCGCTTCGGTTCGCGGCATACAGATTCCAGTTCATTGAGGCACGCGCGGTGCTCATCGATAAGCGCCTGCAGTCTCTCGTGAGCGCCGCGAAACGGTTTGCCGTGGGCCGGCAATACCAGAACATCGGCGCGCACACGTTTTTTCATAGAGTCCAGTGACTGGAGCCAGTCGGCGAGGGGATTGGACTCCGGTTCCGTCGGATACACGCTGACGTTTGACGAAATGGTCGGCAACAACTGGTCGCCGGAGATCAGGATGTTATCCGCGCGGCAATAGAGACAGGCGTGCTCCGGCGAGTGGCCGCGACCGACCACAATTTGCCAGTCACGCTGACCGATCCGCAAGCAATCGCCGTCCTTCAGGCGACGATAGGATTCCGGCAGTGGCGCGACGTACTTGCCGAACATACCGAACATTTTCTGGTAATGATCCATCGATTCCGCTGCAAACCCGGCAGCCTTGTAAAAGCGTATGCCGGCCTGCGGCGTCGGTCGTCCGGTGTCCGCTACCAGGATCCGGCACAGCAGATATTCCTCGCGCGGCATCCACAACTCGACATCGAAGCGCTGGCTTAACCAGCCGGCGCATCCCGCGTGATCCGGATGCAGATGAGTGGCGAAAACGCGCGTGACACGCCGGTTGTGCAAAGGACCTGCGAAAGTCTGCTCCCAGACTTCGCGTGATACGTCGGTGAAAACGCCGGTGTCGACGATCGCCCAGCCGTCGTCCTCTTCCAGTAGCCAGAGATTGATGTGGCCGAGCGCAAATGGCAGCGGCATGCGCAACCACAGAATGCCCGGCGCAATCGCCATAGCATTGCCGGCCTCAGGCCGGTCCGCATACTCGTAACGGACGACTTCGTTGATTCTGTTAGCAACCATGTGCGGCGCTTAGACGAGCGCTCACTCCTTATGCCGGGGACGTTATTGTCGCAGACTACGCCGCCTGGTGCGTGACGTTAACGAAATCTCGCAGACCCTGTTCGATTCCTGGCATCACCTCGGCAATTGCCTGATCCTTGACCGGCCCGTAGCCGCGAATCTCAAGGAAAAGTTGCACGATCCCGATTGCGACTGCAACGTTGTCGGGCCGTAGATGCTGAAGCAACGCTTCCATTGTGGTCTCGAACTCGTCAATAAGCTGACGCTCCATACGCCGTTCGCGCGACCATCCGAACAAATCGAATTTTGTGCCACGCAGTATGCGCATGCTGGCGAGCAGCCGAAACAGCGGGATCATCCAGGCGCCAAATTCCCGTTTCAGCGGGCGACCGCGCGCATCGAGTCCACGGCTCAAAAGCGGTGGCGCAAGATGAAAGCGGATTTTGGCCGTACTGCCATATTCCTTCTTCAGGCGTTCGACAAACCCCGTGTCGACATGCAGACGGGCGACCTCGTACTCGTCTTTATACGCAAGCGTTTTGAAATACGCGCGGGCAACGGACCGCGTCAATGGCAAGTGTTTGTCTCCGCCAAGCGCCTGTTCCGAAACACGCGTCCGCTCAACGAGTTTCCGATAGCGTTTGGCCAGTGCGCTGTTCTGGTAGTTGGTCAGGAACTCGGCCCGGCGCGAGAGCATGTCATCGATTGACTCGCCTGCAACGTTGCTTTGCACTGGCTGTTCAACCAATTTGGCGATTGCAGCGAAGTCACCCGCCGCCAGCCGACCCCAGTCGAAAGCCGCAAGGTTGGTGTCGACTTCAACGCCATTCAGTTCGATAGCGCGTCGCATGGCTGCCTGCGATACCGGGACCAGACCGCTCTGCCAGGCATAACCGAGCATCAGCACATTCGCGTAGATAGTGTTACCCAGCAGTTTTTCTGCGAGCTGATTGGCGGCCACCGTGGACAGGTTCTGCGCACCGATCGTTTGAGTAATTGCCGCGATGCGTTCATCGGCTTTCAGGCTGGCGTCGCGCTGCCTGACGAAGTCGGCAGTGGACATTTCCGTCGCATTGATCACGGCGCGGGTTCTGCCGGACCGATAGGTCATTGATGCCTTCGGCGACGAACTCACGACCAGGTCGCAACCGATCAGTGCGTCCGCCTGGCCCTTCTCGATGCGCACCTGGTTCAGCTGCGACGGATCGTCCGCCAGGCGTATATAACTGAGCACCGGGCCGAATTTCTGCGCGAAGCCCATGAAATCGAGCACGCTCGCGCCTTTACCTTCGAGATGCGCCGCCATGGTAATCAATGCGCCGACCGTGATCACGCCCGTGCCGCCGACGCCTGTGACAAGCAAATCGTAGCCGCCGCACAGGTCTGCCATTGTCGGCAAGTCGAGCGAATCCAGCGCGTGTTGCGGCAGACCGGGTCCGCGCGATGCGGCAACGCCGGTTGCCTGATCGGTCTCGACCGTTACAAAGCTCGGGCAAAAGCCGTTCAGGCAGGAGAAATCCTTGTTGCAGCTGTTCTGGTCGATCTGTCGTTTGCGTCCGAACGGCGTTTCCTTCGGCACGACCGACAGGCAATTCGATTCAACGGAGCAATCGCCACAGCCTTCGCAGACAAGATCGTTGATGACGGCGACGCGCTGCGGATCGGCAAGCGTGCCGCGTTTCCGCCTACGACGTTTTTCCGTGGCGCAGGTCTGCGCATAGATGAGTACCGTAACGCCAGGGATGTCGCGCAGCTCGCGTTGCACGGCGTCCATGTCCCCGCGATGCGAAATCGTCACGCCCGCCGGAAAGTCCCCGGCATTGAATTGCTCCGGTTCATCGGAAACGAGTGCGATGCGTTGCACACCTTCAGCCCGCACCGTGTGCGCAATCGCGTCGACCGTCAAGGGGCCGTCGACCGGCTGACCACCGGTCATCGCGACTGCATCGTTGAACAGGATCTTGTAGGTGATGTTGACCTTGGAAGCGAACGCCTGTCGAATGGCGAGCGAACCCGAATGGTAATAAGTGCCGTCGCCGAGATTCTGGAAAATGTGTTTGCCGCCGTTGAAGCGGGAACGCGGAATCCAGTTTATGCCTTCACCGCCCATCTGGATCAGCCCGTCTGTGTCGCGGTCCATCCAGTTGGCCATGAAGTGGCAACCAATGCCTGCCAGTGCTTTGGAGCCCTCGGGTAATCGTGTAGACGTGTTGTGCGGGCAACCCGAGCAAAAATAGGGAGTCCGGCTGGCGCCACCGATGCGAATGACGTTCGTGCCCGCCGCCGCCAATTGAGCTGCTTTTGCGCTCAGGTTCAAATCGGGAATCGCGGCATCAAGCCGTTTTGCAACAATGCCTGCGAGTTGAATCGGTGACAGCTCACCCACCCACGGCACGAGCCGATTGCCGAACTCGTCTTCCTTGCCAATCATGCGTTTGGGCTTGCGGCCGGGGTAGTCGTAAAAGTACTCCTTGAACTGGCTCTCGATAATGCCGCGCTTCTCCTCAACCACCAGCACTTCGTGTTTGTCATGCACGAAGTCGAGCGCGGCGTCGTGTGCCAGCGGCCATACCATGCCGACTTTGAACACATCGAGGCCGATTCGCCGCGCTTCGGCAAAGTCGATGCCGAGCAGCCGCAATGCTTCCATCAGGTCGAAATGGCCTTTGCCGGTGGTAACGATGCCGTAGCGCGCATCCGGGATATCGAAGATCTTGCGGTCAATGGGATTGGCGGCTGCAAACGCCAGCGTCGCGGCTTTCTTCGCTTCCATGCGCTCTTCGATCTGCGGGCCGGGAAAATCCGGCCAACGGATATGCAGGCCGCCGGGAGGAGCGACGAAGTTTTTCGGCACGACAAACCGCGGATCCGGCGGCAGTTCGACCGACATCGCGGATTCGACGGTTTCCGAAATCGCCTTGAAGCCGACCCACATGCCAGAGAATCGCGACAGCGCAATTCCATACAGGCCGTATTCGAGATATTCAGCAACATTCGCCGGGTTCAGAACCGGCATGAACCACGCGAGAAACGACGCATCCGATTGGTGCGGCATCGATGACGACACGCAGCCATGATCGTCGCCCGCGATCACCAGCACGCCGCCATGCGGCGAACTGCCATACGCATTGCCGTGTTTCAGCGCATCGCCGGCCCGGTCGACGCCGGGACCCTTGCCGTACCAGATACCAAACACACCATCGACCGTTTTATCCGCATCGGCTTCGACCTGTTGCGTACCGAGCATCGCTGTCGCTGCCAGATCTTCGTTGACGGCCGGCAAAAATTCGATGTTGTTCTCGGCCAGTAACGCGCCGGCCCGCCACAGTTCCTGATCGTAAATGGCGAGCGGCGAGCCGCGGTACCCGCTGATGAATCCCGCGGTATTGAGCCCCGCTGCCTGATCCAGGCGACGCTGCATCAGCGGAATACGCACCAGAGCCTGCGTACCGGTGAGAAATACCCGGCCCGTCTCGCGACGGTAGCGGTCGATGAGTTCGTATTGATCCAACTTGGAACGCGGTGCGTCCAGCGGTCGTACGGCAACCATACTGACTCCGTTGATCAGGCAGAGCCCCGGATAATGGCAGATTAGGGGCGCAAGGCGGTGCCCGACTGGCCCGAAAAACCGACGATTTTGCAATAAAATATGCAAATAAAAGACAAAAACAGCATATGATTGCGTCTTTCAATGAAAGGTGACACGCGATGCTGGATCGCAAGGACCGCGCCATTCTGCAGGCGCTGCAGCAGGACAGTCGCGTCACCATGCAGCAACTCGCCGACCTCGTCGGTATGTCGAGTTCCGCGTGTTGGCGGCGCGTGAAAAGCCTCGAAGATTCCGGCGTCATCGATCGCTACGCCGTACTCGTAAATCCACGCAAGGCCGGCTTCGGCCTGTCCTCCATGACGCTCGTCTCCCTGGAACGGCACGAAGGCCGCAACGTCGAGAACTTCATCACCGAAGTGCTGCGCCACCCCGAAGTCCTTGAGTGTTTTGCCACCAGCGGCGAGGCCGACTTCCACCTGCGCGTCGTCGTCGAGGACATGGACGCCTACAACAAATTCCTCGACGACTTCATCTTCCGCCTGCCTGGCGTATCGCAAGTCCGCTCGAACATCGTATTGAAAGAAATAAAAGCTGACACGGCACTTCCGTTTCGGGCTTGATCATCCGTTTTTTCGTAGACGCAGAGGAGGTTCTTTTCGCGAGGGACTGGCTGCGGAGGCTTCGTTTCGGAACGCCGTTAATCCGTCCATGGAGGCTCCGGGCTCGACATCCCTGTCTCGCACGGTCCGAAATGAAGCCCCCGCAGCCAGTCCCTCGATTGCGTAGCGCGATGCCCGATCGTTTCCACGAAAGAAGGCGGCGCCTCTGCAAGTTCAAGCGCGGATGCGCGACCACTCCGCTTCGGTGGCGACCATGGTGAGAACGTCGTAGATGGCGACGATCTCGTCGTTCTGGTTGCTGACTTCGGTGTCCCAGCGGACTTCGCCGTAGCCTGAGTCGGCGCGCAGGGTTTTCTGTTTGCAGGTGAGGCGCACTTTTAGTATGTCGTCGGGGTTGACGGGCTGCATGAAACGCAGGTCGTCGAGCCCGTAGTTGGCGAGGAC
>JBGTHC010000033.1:0-18417 GCA_041746375.1 Woeseiaceae bacterium | reverse complement strand
TCTTGCCAGCTCGTCCTGATCGACATCGCCTTGTATCCGGTTCTTGTTCATCGGCTCGCGGTTTCGCTATCCGCTTCCTCCCCACGCTCGGTCACCCTCACGCAGTTGCGTTTCACTTCGCTCGCTGTGGCCAGCTCGCGGCAGGACTTGCACCTCCAAGATCGCGCCCATGCTGGGCGCACAAAAAAAGGGGCACTTTGCAGTGCCCCTCAATTCTTACTTGCGTAGCTGATTTATTCGAAATCAGCTCGTACGCGGAAGTACCAGAACCCACCTTCGAAACCAAATGGTACGCTGGTTTCGTAGGTATTACCGGAACCGATCGTGTTGTCCAGATTGTCCTTTTCTATCGGCCCGAACTCATCGAATACGTTCTGCGCGCCGATGATCGCCGTCCAGTTATCGGTAAAGCTATAGGCGGCTTCGATGTCAAAAATCCAGTGATCCGGATAGCAACCGTCGCGGATGACTACACCACCGCTCGGGCCGGTGTTCGGCCGGGCCTCACAGTCAACAGTGTAGCCGGTGCCATCCGCTCCACGCGGGGTTGGGTCACCACTGTAATCGCCGACAATCCACTCATCGTAGTAACTGGCGCGAACCAGGAATCGGAAGTCACCGAGGAAGTGATTGTAGGTAAAGATGCCGCGATTCTCGGGGTTATAGTTTTCAAGTTCAACAACCCGATTTCGCGACACAACCACACGGTCCGCCTCATTCTGATTCACAGCATCCACTTCTGTTTCGGTCCAGTTCCAAGCCACTACCAGGCTGCCGGTGCCAGCGTTGCCCCAATCCCGATCCCAGGTAGCCACTAGGTCAACCCCCGTGGTCGTGGTCTCGAAGTCATTGGTATAGAACGACACCGAACTGAGCGTGCTGGCGCCAGGGACACCGAGTTCCTGCAAGCAGTCTGCGAGGCCGGCAAACGGGTTCGCCTGTGCATTCGGGCAATTGACGCCTGGCGGGACGGGCTCAGAGGCGATGTCGATTGTACCTGTTGCCGCGATTCGATCGTCGAGTTCGATCTGGAAAAAGTCCAGCGTCAGGTTCAGTGAATCAGTGACATCCCAGACAAGACCGGCGGAGAAATTAGTTGCATCCTCCGGCTCCAACGGCGCGCCGCCGAGGAACTGCGCGATCGGGTTGGTCGGCGGGATTTGACCCTGCTGCTGCAATTCACCCTGGACTGTAATGGTCGAGACCTTGGTCACGTTGGACTGGCCGGGAGTAGGTGCCCGAAAACCAGTACTGACGGAACCCCGCAGTGCAAAATTGTCGGTGAGGGCCCAGCGCGCGGCCAGCTTGCCGTTAGTCGTATCGCCAAAATCTTCGAAATCCTCGAAGCGCACCGCGGCCGCCAGCGTGAAGTTCTCGACCAGGTCAGCTTCGACTTCTGTATAGACGGCGATATTTGATCGCCCGAAGGTACCCGCCTGCGATGGACTAAACCCGGCAAATCCGTGCGCGCCCACCGAAAGATCCGCGATTGGAGTTACGCCATCCGAGTAGAAATTGGTGCCGTTTCCACTCTGGAATGCGAAACGCCCTTCGGCCCAGGAATTTTCCTCGCCAATCGTCACCTGGAAAACTTCGTCGCGATATTCAGCACCGAATGCGACGTTGATGTCCGAGGCGAACATGTCGTTGGCAAACGGGTACACGAAGTCTGCGTTAAAGTTTGTCTCGGTCTGTATGTAGGAACCAATATCAAAGTCGCGTTGCAGCTCGCCCTGGATGATTGCGTCCGGACCCAGCGCCGGATTCCAGGTATTGTTCAGGAAGAATGCAACCGCATTGCGCCCGTAGCTTCCACTGAAATCATAAAAAAGGCCGTTGTTCAACTCACCCCGGAGGCCGCCAACAATGCTGGCATCGTTCAGCTTGGCTCCAAACTGCGGCGTATAACCGCCCGGCACAACCTGGTTCATTACCCAGCAGTTTGCCGGCAGCGCCGCAAGTGCCGCGGCATCAGCCGCTACCACAGCAGGATCCAACGGCTGACCATCACCGCCCGACCCAGGACTCGGCAGTGCCGGACAGTTGGAAACGATATTCATATCGCCGCGCTGGATGGTCGTGTCAACAACCGCCCGTATCCCGTTGTTGGTATAGGTACCGGACCGATCGTTCGGGTTACGGAAGAAAAACGCGTCTTCCGTCTCTCGGCCGCCGACGTTACCGAACAGATACACTTCCTGGCTGTCTGTCAGCTGCATGCCGGTATTGACAAACACGTTGAAATTGTCCCGGTACTCCGGTGCACCCCACGCCTGCGCAATCGGCTGTGGCACATCAGTGTTCCCGGCCGCGATCAGCACCCCAGCATCCGTGCGTTGTGTACTGCGCGTGGTCCTGTCCTGCTCCATATACGAGACCGTGACATTAGCAAAACCGTCCGGACCGAGCGGCAGACCCGCGTTGGCTGCGACCTGGTACATCTGGCCGTCGCCTTCGAAGAATTCGCCGGTACGTGCTTCAGCCGAGAAGCCCGAGCGATCTTCCTTCAGGTGAAAGTTGATTACGCCGGCAATGGCGTCGGAACCGTACTGTGCAGCGGCACCGTCACGCAGGATTTCCGTCTGGCGAATGGCCATCGCGGGAATGGCGGAAATATCCGCGCCCTGCGAGCCGGCAGCCAGCGAACCACCCAGCTCGGCGATCACGCCGGAACGATGACGACGCTTGCCGTTGACCAGGATCAATGAATTGTCCGGAGGCAGGCCGCGCAGGTTGGCAGGCCGCACCAGTGTCGCGGCGTCGGAAATCGATTGCCGGGTCACGTTGTAGGACGGCACGGTGTTGCGCAACATGTCGTCCAGGTCGGTGGTGCCCATGTTCTCGAATTCCTGGCCCGTGATCACGTCGATCGGGACCGCCGACTGGCTCTCGGTGCGCGCTGCGCGCCGGGTGCCGGTCGTGATGATTTCCTCGATCGCCTCATCAGCGCCCTGAGCAAGGGTGACCGATGACATACCAGGTGCAACCAGAATTAGTGCAGAAACAGGCAAGATGACCCTAAAGAGCTTAGGAATCTTAAGCATGTGCGTACTCCCCCGTGTATTGATGTCTCAATTATTTAACGCACCGACCGTTGCACTTTAGACAATGCCGCGGGTGCGCATCAGCGAATTGAACCACTGTCAGCGTCGAAAATAAAGCCTAAATTAGTTTCATACGGAATTATTGTAGCAACATCACAACATTTTGGTGCCCCGGCAGACAATTGCAAATCATTGCCAGCAAACGCTCTATCTGGTCCCTCGATCTATTTCGTTGCGCAAAAGCCACAGCGATTCAACGGCTCGCGGTCGCTTTACGACGAACCCTTGCCCGGCACCGAACCCGCCTTGCGAAAACGCGACAATACCGATGCCGCTTCCAGCATGACGAGCAGGCTGGTGACCAGCACAATGGCGTCGATCGCCACCAGCAGCCAGTTTCCATCGCGGTAGAACTCGAGCAATTTGACTGCCCCGGCCCAAAACGAAATGAACAGCACGAAGACCATCGGCAGCATGGTGTAGCGCGCCGGGCGACCCAGTTTGATCAGCATCACCGTGATGATCAGCAGCGTGATGCCGGCCAGGATCTGGTTGGTCGAGCCAAAGAGCGGCCAGATCACCAGGCCACCGCTACCGGAGCCGCCGCCTGCGCCGAATGCGAGCAGGAGGCAGGCGGCGACCGCAATCAGCGTTGCAATCACTCCCTTGTTGAGCGCGGGGATGTTATAGATGGTTCCCCACTCCTGGATGATATAGCGCTGCAGTCGCACCCCTGTATCCATTGTCGTCGCAGCAAACAGCACGACCATCGTCGCCAGCAAAGTCTGCGCTACCTCGACCGGAATACCCCAGCCGCTTTGAATCAGGTTGGCGCCGCCGTCAATAAACGAACCCGCGCCCGCCGAGCCGAACTTGTCGTAGATCTGGTGCCACGCTTCCGGCGTTGCTGCCAGTAACGCACCGCTGACAGCAACAATTGTAATTAGTGCGAGCGAGCCCTCGCCTACCGCACCGAGGTACCCGACAAAACGGGCATCCGGCTCTTTATCGAGCTGCTTCGAGGTGGTGCCTGAAGACACGATGCCGTGAAAACCGGATACAGCGCCGCAGGCGATGGTCACAAACAACAGCGGAACCAGCGACGGCGCATTATCGGGCAAGCGGTCGTTGAAGGCAGGCGCCGAGATGTCCGGCATGACGATCAACACAGCGCCGTACAAGAGGAACAACCCGATGAACAGTTGCATGCCATTGATGAAATCGCGCGGCTGCAACAAAACCCAGACAGGCAGCATGGAGGCGATGGCGGCATATGCAAAGAGAATGAGTATCCAGTTGGACTGCACAGTGAGCCCGAACATCGCAGGTATTTCGATGGGCCATACGCTGCCCCCGTAAACAGAAATGTACAGCGCAATAACGGCAATGGTCGTGACAACGGCCAGGTTGAAGTTGCGACGCAGGAGCTGGCCAACAATGAGCGCCGCGACAATTGCGAACCAGGCTGGCATTACCGCACCCGGCGTGCCTACGAAAGCATTCGCAATGACCACGCCGAATACGGCGTTGACCATGAGCAGCACAAGAAAAATCACGACCATCACCAGCGAGCGGGTGCGCTTGCCGATCACCGCCTCGGATAATGCACCGATCGATTTGCCCTTGTGCCGGCTGCTGGCCCACAGTGCGCCGAAGTCATGCACGCCGGCAAAGAATATAGTCCCGAATACGACCCACAGCATGGCGGGCACCCAGCCCCAATAGACCGCGATGGCAGGGCCGACGATGGGCGCCGCGCCGGCGACCGACGTGAAATGGTGACCCCACAGCACATACTTGTTGGTCGGGACGTAGTCGACGCCGTCATTGATCTCGTGCGCGGGGGTTACGAAATCCGGATCGAGCTGGAATATTTTTGTGGCGATGAACTTCGAATACACGAACCAGCCGAACGCCATGCCGGCGATACCCAATACAACAATCGTGACGGACTGCATCGATGATTCCCCCCAAGGTATCCGGATCAGCCTGCGCGCGGCGCCTATCCTGAAGTCGCTGGGCTGTAAAAGCAACCGCGTCAGCGCGAAGAGTTTTCCCGCTGTGGGGCGCGCCGTGCGTGACCGCCATGGATGGCGGGAATGCAGATTATGCCGGAGCAATTATCGGCCGCGAATGCGGTAACGTTCGGGCTTTTCCCATTCGCGCGCAGGGCGCGCTCCTACAAAGTGGTTTGGTCGGGCCGTGCATTGCGGCCCTGGAGAAAGTGGCGATAGACGCGATAGGTTAACCATGCGATGACGGCGATCACCGCGAGCAGCAGGAACCAGCGCAACAACGACGCCGCGAGTGCGAGATCCTGCGTCGGCAGGCGAATGTCATACGCCAGGAACTCGGCAGCGCGGTCGCTCATCCAATGCCATGCACTGTGCGCCAGGATCGCGGAGAGGATAATGCTGCCGATTCGCTCGGCGCGCGGCGTCCTGAAGGCCAGATTCAGCAAGGGCACGGCAAGCAGAATGATGAATATCTGTCCCAGCTCCACGCCCAGGTTGAAAGCCAGCAGCGACGTCAGCAGGTGCGAGCCGGCAAATTGCAGCGTCTCGCCCAACGCAAACGAGAATCCGAAGCCATGCACCAGCCCGAATGCAAAGGCGACGATCCAGCGTCGCTGCCAGCGAGTGCCGAGGATGTTTTCCAGCGCCATGTAGACGATGGACGCCGCAATGAGCGTTTCGATTAACGAAGGAAACCACAGAGCTTTGGGAACAAAGCCCATTGCTGCGGACATCAGCGTAATCGAGTGCGCCACGGTAAATGACGTGACCAGCACGATCAACGGGCGGATGCGGCGGAACGGAATGATGAGGCACAGCACGAACATCAGGTGATCGACACCCTCCAGGATGTGCTCGAAGCCGAATACCACGAAGCGGGAAAACGCGTGATGCCAGCGCGGATCCAGTCGCACCAGTCCCGGATTACCGGAGAACTCGAAGACTCTTTCTGCGCCGCCCGGCGTCACGAAACGCAATACCGTCACGGTACGGAGGGCCAGGCGAGACAGTTCGGTGTCGATCGAGAATTCGGACTGTGCAGACTGAACGGGAACTTCTATCAGGACATCGAGCAAAGCCTGGGTCCACACCAGGCGCGTGTCATCGGGTAACGGCGGTCCGGTAACGGTGTCACGAGCCTGCTGGAGGCTGCGGAAGGACGGATCGGAGGGCAAGGCAATGCGGACCGCCGAAATATGCTTTTCCGTGAGGCGCCGATCGCCCTCATAAAGCTCTATGCCGTTGGCGATCCATATCTGTGCCGCGTCGCGCAGCATCCGGTCAGCCGCCGGAATATCGAGATAACCGGGTCCGTATTGTGGAAACTGCAGGTCACGCATTGCCTCCAGCGGTACCCTGACCAGCAGTTCCAGCCGGTCACCGTCCGGCTTGAGCCAGGCCTGCACGACGACATCGGTCGGAATCTCGTGCGCAGAGACGCCGGGTGGCGCGAGCAACGATCCGCCGGCCGCCAGCAGCAGCAAGACAATGAGGGACACCAACGGGTAAGTAGTGTTCTGCATACGTTCGATCGCACGCATCCCGCTGGCGAGCGGTTTGCCGCCTGACAATAATTGTTATACGCGATGTGACAGGTGTGGGATGTCGTATTACAGCATAGTATACTTCGAGCCGCTCGCAAGCAGCTTAGAATCAGAACATTCCGGGGGGAATTTGCATGCCGACGCAAAAGTTCATGTTGCAGTCACTGGCAATTGTCGGCGTGGTCGTTGCGCTTGGCTGCGGCCAGCAGGCTCTCGACAACGCAGCACAGGCGCAAGGCAAGGAAGCGCCTTTGTTTGAAGTGGATCCTTTCTGGCCCAAACCGCTGCCCAATCACTGGGTTCTCGGCATGACCATCGGGCTGGCAATCGATTCCCGCGATCACGTATACATCGTTCACCGGCGCGATACGTTCAATGAACGCACGGAGATCGGCGCGGCCACCGATCCGAAAACCGGCGATTGCTGCATTCCGGCACCGAACATTCTTGAATTCGACCCGGCCGGCAACCTGGTCAACCATTGGGGCGGACCCGGCGAAGGGTACACCTGGCCGGCCTCGAATCACGGCGTGACCATCGATCACAAGGACAACATCTGGATCGGCGGCAATGGCGAGGCCGACTCGCATATCCTCAAGTTCACCAAGGATGGCCGGTTCCTCGAGCAGTTCGGCGAACCCGGACAGAAAGCGAACAGTCACAGCAACAAGCATTTCGCGGGCGTCGCTGAAATAGCGTTCGACGCCGAGGCCAACGAGGCTTACGTCGCGGACGGCTACCGCAACAAGCGTGTGGCGGTGCTTGATGCGGATACCGGCGAACTGAAACGTTACTGGGGTGCGTACGGCAATGCACCGGACGATGCGGACCTGGGACCCTATGATCCGAAAGCCCCTCCCGCGCAGCAATTCCGTAATCCGGTACACTGTGCGCAACCTTCGAACGACGACCTGGTCTACGTCTGTGACCGCGTCAATAATCGTATCCAGGTATTCAAAACCGATGGCACCTTCGTCAAGGAACAGCGCATTGCACCGCAAACGCTCGGTGACGGAGCCGTTTGGGACATTTCTTTTTCACACGACCCCGAACAGCGGTTCATCTATCTTGCTGACGGCAAGAACATGAAGATTCACATCCTGGACCGCGAGTCGCTCGAAATCCTGACGTCGTTCGGTGACGGCGGACGCAACCCCGGGCAATTTTTCGCCGTGCATAACATCGCCACCGATTCCAAGGGCAACGTCTATACGACGGAAACTTACGAGGGCAAACGCCTGCAAAAGTTTGTCCATAAAGGCATGGCTCCGGTAACGACCGCAAATCGCGGCACGCCCTGGCCGGCCGATCGAAAATAAAGTGACGCGCGACTTTTGCTAGACGAACCTTACTCGTAACTACATCGCAGGTAGCATGGCAGTGAATCCCGGACTTTCCCGCAGGCGCTTTATCAAGGCGATCATTGCCTCGAGCGCGGCCGCTGCAGCCAGCAACGCGGGCCTGCGCGCCGCGTTTGCACAGGATCGCCCGAGCGGTGCCGTCGAGCGCCTGATCTCGCTCAGCATCAACGGGCGCACACGACGTGTCGACGTATTGCCGCAGGAAACCCTGGCCTACACACTACGTTACAAACTGGGGCTGACCGGTACCAAGATCGGCTGCAATCGCGGCGAATGCGGCGCCTGCACCGTACTGATCGACGACGTGACAAACTATTCTTGCTCGACCCTGACGCACAGCGTGCGCTCGCGCAACGTACTGACGGTCGAAGGACTGCAGGACGCCGGCGGGCAGTTGCATCCGGTGCAGCAGGCGTTCATCGATGAGCTGGCGCCGCAATGCGGGTTCTGCACACCGGGCCAGGTCATGGCCGCAGTCGGCCTGTTACGCGCCAATCCGCAACCGTCGAGGGAGGAAGCGCGACAGGCCATGTCCGGCAACCTGTGCCGCTGTGGTGCCTACGATAATTATCTGAACGGCGTCATGCGCGCCGCAGGGCAAGGCACATGAGCAATTACCGCCACATTGGCAAAGACTTCTTACCACCGGATATCGTGGGCAAGGTCACGGGCAAGGCGAAGTACGCGGAAGACTTCAGCGTCGACGGCATGGTTTTCGCGCGTGTCTACACGAGCCCGATGGCCCACGGGCGCGTCACGAACATCGATACCTCGGCCGTTGCGGAAATGGACGGCGTGGTCGGCATTCTCACGGCAGATGACCTGCCGCCGGTGGAGGCGCCGAATGCGCCGATACTGACGAATTCTCCCGCTTACATCGGTGAGCCGATACTCGCGGTTGCGGCGGTCGACGAGAAAACAGCGGAGGATGCTCTCGCCCGCATCCGCGTCGATATACAGCCGCTGCCCTTTACTGTCGATCCGCTCGACAGCCTGGTTGAAGGGGGTCCCGATGCCCGCGAGGAAGGCAACGTCTACGTGCGAACGCCGGAAGGCTCCGGCTTTCGTACGGTAAAGTGGACGCGTGAGCAGATCGATGAGTTCCGCGCCGGCAATGAACCGACGGGGGTATCCGTCAGCGAATGGAGCTACGGCGACCTCGACCAGGGTTTCGCCAATGCAAAGGTAATTATCGAAGAGCCCTTCGTTACAGTCGGCTACGCGCATATGAGCATGGAGCCGCGCACCGCCATGGCGTACTGGCAAAACGGTGTGTGCTACGTGTACGGCTCTGCGCAAAGCCAGAGTTTCATGATCCCGGGACTTGCAACCCTGCTCGGCGTCGAACAGAAAGACGTGGTCCTTATCAGCGAAAACACGGGTGGCGGCTTCGGTTCGAAGATTGGCGCCTATCCGATGATGGCTTTGCCGGCCTGGTTCTCGAAAAAGATCGGCCGACCGGTGCAGTTGCGTATCACGCGCGAACAGGAATATTACATCGGCTCGGCCAGGGTCGGCTTCCAGGGCTGGATCAAGGTCGGTTTCGCCGCCAATGGACGTGTGACAGCCACCGACGTATTCATCGTCGAGGATATCGGTCCCAACGCGACCGGCGGCGACGGCTCGTCTGCGGGTGAGGCTGTGTCGATCGTGTACGACCCGGAGTCGATGCGTTTCCGGGGCGTGCCGGTATTGACGAACACGACGCCGCGCGGTGCACAACGTGGCCCCGGGCAGAACCAGATCGCCGCCATCATGGCGCCGATCATGGACAAGGCAGCAAAACAGCTCGACGTTGACCGCCTGGAAATCCGCAAGATCAATGCCGCGCACAACGGCACAACCGCCAATACAGACCAGGAGCCGGTCACCAGCGCCTATATGAAGGAAGCGCTCGATATGGGCGCCGCGATGTTCGACTGGCCCGGCAAGCGCAACAAACCGCGCCGCAATGGCAGCAAGGTCGTCGGGCTCGGCATCGGCCAGGGCTATCATTCGGCGGGCGCGACGGGCTACGACGGCCTGGTGCGCATTACGCCGGACGGCAAGATCCATTTGCACAGCGGCGTCGGCAATCTCGGCACCTATTCGTACGCATCGACCACGCGCAGTGCCGCCGAGGTCCTGAAGTGCGATTGGGACAACTGCGTCATCCACCATGGCAACACCGAGGCCAACCTGCCGTGGAGTTCCTACCAGGCCGGCAGCAATACCTCGTTTACTCACCAGCGCGCCAACTACGTCGCTGCCATGGATGCGGTCAACAAGTTGAAAGAAATTGCTGCGGCGACCCTCGGCGGAAACGCGGCAGATTACGATATTGCGGATGAGCGCGTGTTCCGCAGCGGCAATCCGGGACAATCGATGTCCTACGCACAGGCAGCAGAACGCGCCATCGAGCTGGGCGGCCTGTACAGCGGCCAGACCTGGCCCGGCGACATTCACGAAGTCACGCAGCGCGCGGTGCAGAACCTCGCCGGCAGCGGCCTGATCGGCGTAGCGAAAGACAATCTGCCGCAGGAAGGCGTCATACCGGGATTCGCAGTTGCATTCACCGAAATCGAGCTCGATCTCGAAACCGGCAAGTATGAAATCCTGGACTACGTCGGCATCGCCGAATGCGGCACAGTCATACACCCGCAAGGCCTCGCGACACAGATGAAGGGCGGTGCTGTGTGGGGCATGGGCATGGCGGGTCACGAACGGCATGTATACGACCCGCAGAACGGCTTGCCCGCCAACGTTGGCTATCATCAGTGCGGCGTACCGACCTATCTTGATATACCCGCCAACCTGCGCACTGGCGCAGTCGACTTGCCGGATCCGCAAAGCCCGTTTGGCGCACGCGGCATTGGCGAACCCGCGATGGGCTGTTCGGTGGCGGCTGTAACAGCGGCCGTTGCTGATGCGCTGGACGGCCACGTTTTCAATCGCACGCCGATTTCGGTCGATATGATTCTGAACCATGTCGCCGGACGACCGCAGTCGTTCAAGCCACTGCAAACCAACAATTACTGAGGTAACGATGGCTTCTTTCGATGTCATGCCCGATATGCAGCTTTTCCAGCCGGCGGAGCTGGCGGACGCATTGAACCTGGCCGATCGTTACCGCGAAGACGGCTGGTTGCTGGGTGGCGGTCAGGACACCTACGGCTGGCTGAAGGATCGCGCGAAATCGCCGCAGGCGATGATCGACCTTAACGGCGTCGACGAATTGCGCGGTATTCGCGACATTGCCGACGGGATAGAGATCGGCGCAGTCACCACACTGATCGACGTCATCGAAGACGCGCGCCTGCAGCGCGATTACAGCCTGCTGGTGTCAGCCGCGAAGCGGGTCGCCAGTCCGCAGATCCGCAATGTCGGCACGCTCGGCGGTAATCTCGTGCAGGATGCGCGCTGCTGGTACTACCGTCGCGGACTGGATTGTTATCGTGCGGGCGGCAATATTTGTTACGCCGACAGCCCGCAAGGCATGAATCGCGAGCACAGCCTGTTCGGCGCCAGCCGCTGCGTCGCAGTAAGCCCCTCTGATACGGCAACGGCACTGGTGGCGCTCGAGGCAACAATGGTGGCACGGAGCCTCGATGGCGAACGCCTGATACCGGCCGGGGAGTTTTTTGTCGGCCCTGACACACACATCACTCGTATGACGTCACTGAAACCGGGCGAAATACTCACGGCCGTGCGAATTCCGGCGAAGTGGGCGGGCAAGCATTTTTACTTCGAGAAAGTTGCCGACCGCAATGCCTGGGATTTTGCCCTGGTCAGCATTGCAGCCGCGATGTCACTGGACAACGGCGTGGTCACCGATGCCCGCATCGTTTGCGGGGGCGTTGCCTGCACGCCGTATCGCCTGCACGACGTCGAGCGTGTCGTTACCGGCAAATCGCTGTCGGAAGACACTGCAAAGGAACTCGAGGGTCTCGCGAGCAAGGGCGCAAGACCCCTGAACTACAATCACTTCAAGTTGCCGCTGATGGAAAATCTCGTGCGACGAGCCATGCAGAGTTAACGCCGTGGATCTCGCTACCTTCAAGAAAGATGTATGGGGCCGCGAAGTCATCCTGGGTGCATCCTGGGACCTTCTGTGGCTGGTTACCGTCGCGGCTTTCGTCATCATCGCCGGACACGCCATCGTCATGGCCGTGCGGCGTCGGGAGCCAAAACCGTCCAGCGACGGCGAGCGGATCGTTCGTCACAGGGCTGCCGACCGCATTTTTCATTGGGTGATGGCCGCGAGCGTGCTGGTATTGCTCGTGACGGGCGTGTTCCCGATCATCGGCATCGAATTTCCGTGGCTGACGATTCACTGGATCAGCGGCCTGGTCCTGACCGCAGCGGTGCTTTTCCATATCGTCCGCGCACTTTTCTGGCAGCGGCTGAAATGCATCTGGATTCGCGGCCGCGATTTTCGCGAGCTTTTCGATTCATCGGTAAAGCCCGGCAAATACTCAATTGCACAGAAGGCCATGCATGCCACGGTGACGGTGCTTGTCCTGCTGGTAATCGGCAGCGGGCTGGCCATGTTCGCGATGATCGATACGCCGTGGTGGGATCGGTCGAATTCCATCTCGGAAGCAACCCTGGGCTGGGTGTTCCTTGTTCATGGCCTTTCCACACTGGCGCTGATCGCCGTGACTGCGCTGCACATTTATTTCGGACTGCGACCGGAGAAGCTGTTTTACACCCGGTCGATGATCAGCGGCTGGATTTCGAAAGACGAACTTGCAGCGAATCACGATCCAGAACGCTGGTCTCCGGGTAAATCTTCGTCTTGATCCGACGCCGGCTTCTCGCACACCAACTCTAGCAACTTCCGATGACGGCACCAATGCTGTGATGGTTTCCTTGTCAGACAATATCGAAGTATTTGAGTCCGGCTACGAATTCCTGCTGGCTTACGCGGCGCAGGGGCGCGACAGCGACGGCGGTGGCCCGTCGGAAGTTCGTGCAGCCTTGACCGGCATGCGCAAGGCGGTAGCCGATATCGTTGCCTCACTGGAGAAGAACAAGGACGATTTTGCCTGGGTCGTCGCTGACGATGCGGCAAAGGCCAATGCGGCAATTTCGCTGGTACTCCGCGAGGCAACGATCAGCTCGGAAATGGTCGATAACCTGAATGCCTCGATTCACGTGCGGGCATTGCTGACCGACCTGTTCCTCGTCAGCGAAGCGTCAAGGTCATGACGCAGCCCATCTCTCGACGGCATTTCCTGAACCTCGTGGGGGCGGCCGGGGGCTCGTCTGCTATTTTGCAGACCGGCCTGGCACTGGGTCTGTTGCCCGAAACAGGCCCGCTTGCCCTGGCGGATGTTCAACCCATAGGGCGTGCCAGCAGACGCATATTGATACTGGGCGCCGGGGTTTCCGGGCTGGCCGTCGCGTACGAACTGGAACGTAAAGGTTACGACTGCACAATCATCGAGGCATCCAAACGCATCGGCGGCAGGATTCTCACCCTTCGCAGCGGCGATGAAGTCGACGAGATGGGCTATCGGCAGGTGTGCGAATTCGACGACAAGCCGAACCTGTATTTCAATGCAGGCGCTGCCCGGCTTCCGGGACATCATCTGCACGTACTCCATTACTGCCGCGAGCTTCGGGTACCGCTGGAAACGTTCGTCAACGACAACCGAAACGCATACACGCAGGACGACAAGGCATTCGACGGACGGCCGGTGCGGGTGCGCGAATACGCGACGGATGCCCGCGGCTTCATGGCAGAGTTGTTGCACAAGGCCGTGGATCGAAACGCGTTCGAAATGCCGCTGTCGGAAGACGATCGCGAACGGCTGCTGGCATTCGCCACAACCTACGGCGACCTCACTGCAGATGGCCGTTACCGCGGCTCTGAAAGGGCCGGCTACAAATCCGGCGGGTTCGTGTCGCACGGCGAGATCAAGGAACCGCTGGATTTTACGGAGATTCTGAAGAGCGACTTCTGGCGCTATCGCATGCATTTCAGCGAGGGCGGCGACCAGGCCATGCCGGTTATGCAGCCCGTGGGCGGCATGGACAACATCGTGCGCGCGTTTGTCAAAAATATTCGCAGCCCGATCCTGACGAATGCCCAGGTACAGGCCATCCAGCTCAGGAACGACGGCGTTGAGGTCGTGTACAACCACAGGGGAAAACAGCACAAAGTCAGCGGCGATTACTGTTTCAACTGCATACCGACGCATCTTCTGTCCGGCATTTATAACAACTTCTCGAAGGAGTACGCCGCGACACTTGCAACGCTGGAGCGCGGGCACCTGTTCAAGATCGGTCTGCAGATGAAAGAGCGTTTCTGGGAGAACGACAATATTTACGGAGGAATTTCCTGGACCAGCCAGCCGATTGAGCAGATCTGGTACCCGACGCATGGCATACATTCCGAGAAAGGCGTCATGCTCGGCGCATACACGTTCCGCGAAGAACACGGCATGATGTTCGAACGCATGAATCCGCGCGAGCGCATCGCAGCCGCCGTTGCGCAAGGCGAAAGAATCCATCCCGGTTACGGCAGCTATGTCGAAGCGGGCGTCAGCGTGCCGTGGGCGCGGATGAATCATATGATGGGCTGCAATACTCGCTGGAACGATGAGCTGCAGGGCAGCAAGTTTCGTTTGTTGCAGGACCCGGACGGTCGGCATTACATGATGGGCGACCAGATCAGTTATCACTCCGGCTGGCAGGAAGGCGCCTATGCTTCCGCGCATCACGCGATGGGCGATATGGATCGCCGCGTCCAGGCCGAGTTGGCCGCCGAACGGGCGACCGGGTGACCATTGTCATGGCTGTCAATCGCATCGCCTGCCTTCTGCTCTTCGCCCTTGCACTCGCCGTGCCTCTTGCCTGCGCCGACGACAAGCCGGTCATTCCGCCAGACAAGTTTGTCTATTGCACGGTGTGTCACGGCGTCCAGCTCAAAGGCAATCCTCTCATCGAGGCACCTCGCCTGAGCGGCATGGACGAATGGTATGTCGAGCGGCAATTGCTCGCGTTCAAGAACGGCTGGCGCGGCACGCACGCAAACGACCTGGTCGGCATGGAAATGCAGCCGATGGCAGCGATTCTCACCGATGAGGACATCACGCAGGCCGCGCGCTATGTCAGTAGCGTGGCATCCGAACCGCCCCCGGCCACCATCGATGGTGACGTGCAGCGTGGCCAGTCGCTTTATGCAACCTGTCTGGCTTGTCACGGCAATAACGGCGGCGGCGTCGAGGCGCTGGGCGCACCGGCGCTGACCGGATTGAATGACTGGTATCTGCTGCGCCAGACGCGTAACTTCAAGGACGGCACGCGAGGCAGTCACGAAGACGACATCCGAGGCGCACAGATGCGAGCCGCGGCACAGGTTTTGGCGGACGACGAGGCAATACGGGACGTCGTCGCTTACATCAACACTTTGCAAAACAGATAAGGGAACAGAACCATGAAAAGAACAGCAGCACTCGGCATTCTGATTTTCGCCAGCGCCTGTGCGCAAAGCGGCGAGGTCACCCGCCATCCGTTACCGAACAACTCGACCTTTCCGATTGCTCAAGCTGTTGAGGTAACGGCAGACACCACGATGATCTGGCACAGCGGCACAGTCCCCGGCCCTGCGAATGCCGATGCCGAGCGCGGCACTCGCGCTTACTGGGGCGATACCGAGGCCCAGGCGCTCAGTGTCTTCTCCAGGATGGAAGCATCGTTCGAAAAGCTGGGCGTTGGTTTCGGCGATGTCGTCAAGATGACGGTATTCCTGGTCGGCGATCCGGAACTGGGCGGTCGGATGGATTTCGACGGTTTCATGCGCGCCTACACGAAGTATTTCGGTACCGAAGAACAGCCTAATTTGCCGGCTCGTTCGGCGGTGCAGATTGCAGGCCTCGCCGGTGACGGCATGCTGGTGGAAGTCGAAGTCATTCTGGCGCGGCCGGAATAAGGCCTCGGTTTAGGCCCGGCCCGCCCCGCGAACCCTATGATTTTGTAGGAGCGCGCCCCGCGCGCGAATGCGACAACGACAAAGCTTTTCGCATTCGCACGCAAGGCGCGCTCCTACGGCGCATGAATCTGCGCTTCCGTGAGTTTCAGCTGCCGCCGTAGCGGACCGTGATGCCTGCGTACACGTTGCGGCCTGGCGCCGGTTCGTAGAACCGGCCCGCGAACGCATTGATCCTGACGTTGCTGTTGTAGCCCTCATCGAAAATATTGTTTATACCGATATAAGGCCGCAGTAGCCAAGGGCCACTTTCGAACGATTTGCTCGCGCGGAAGTTGGTAACGACGTAGCTGTCCACGGTCACATCGTTCGCGTTGTCCGCGTAGAGCGTGCCGGAATAAATCGCTTCCAGCTGGGCATGAAATCCGTTGGTCGTGTCGTAGGTCAGTCCGGCATACCCGAAGTGCTCGGGCAATCCCGGCAGCCGGCTGCCGCTGAAGTCATTGCCGTTGTCGTCGATGAACTGCTCGAACACGAAGTCAGACCAGGTATAGGAGAGTTCCGCGCCGAAACCGGCGCGTCCCTGCCACGACAAGGCGGTCTCGATACCCGTGCGTTCCGACGTGCCGACATTGGAGTAGAACGTTCTCCCGGGAAATGCCGGCAATTCAAAGGGAATCAGCTCATCCTCGAGGTCGATGCGAAACACCGACACTTCGTAATAAGTGTTGAAATTCTCGCCCTTGATGCCCAGCTCATAATTGTTGGCAAGTTGCGGGCGCAATGACGGGTTGAAGCCACCGCTGGCATCGGGATTCGCGAGTTCCGTAGTCGTCGGTGTTTCGAATGCACTGCTGAATGAGCCAAACAGGATGTGCTGTCCAACACTGAAATTCACGCCGAACGAAGGGCTCAGCTCGCTGAAATCGATCGAGCCGGAATCGTCGCCGTCCGCGAGAAAGCGATCACGAATCGCAAAGGTCAACTCGTCGTAGCGCAGCCCGGCGGACAACGCCCAGGCGTCGCTGATTTCGTAACGTCCCTGGAGGTAAACGCCGTTGCTGTCGACGCGCTCCTGCTGGTCGAAAACCAGTGCGCCTCGCTCACCCTCATTGTTATCGAATCGCCGACGGTCGTCGTCCTGTCGGTCGATATCCAGGCCTAGCGTAATCCCCAGGCGCTCCGGCAACTGCGAGCCAAACGAGTACTGCGCTCCGACGCCATAGAAGAACCTCCCGAGGTCGACGGCGCCACCGGCGGTGAATGGCAGTTCGTTGCTGAAATCACGCCAGACGTAGTAGTTGCGAAGCAGCAGGTCGCCACCCGGTCGTTGCCGCTCGTACACCAGCCCGAGCCGCTGCTGCGACAGTGCCTCGCCGGCGTTGAACAGCACATTGAGATCGCGGGCCGATCGCGGATCGGCGGCAGCCTGTGCCGCATCGATGCCGCCTGCGTCTTCCGATTCAGGCTGGTCCGTATGGTTGACCGCAACCATCAGCTGATCGGTGTCGTTCAGGCTGACTGCAACCTTGCCGTTGAAAAGGCGTCCCTCGCTGTAGGAATGATCGCGATAACCGTCGAGTTCCTGCGACGAAGCGCTGAACAGGTAATCGACTGGCCCGCGGGAACCGCCGGTCTTGACCTGGTACTTCGAAAAGCCGAGCTCGCCGGCACCGATGCCGACTTCGATGAAGGGATCGGTACCGCCCAGCTCGGTTTCGACGGCAATGACGCCGCCCGATGCGTTACCGTACAGGGCCGAAGCCGGGCCGCGCAGCACTTCGATGCTGCTTGCCGACCCGAGGTCGATACTGTCCACCTGCGCCTGCCCGTCCGGCAGTGTCTCAGGGATTCCGTCGACGTAGATGCGAACACCGCGAATACCGAAGCCCGAACGCGCGCCGAAACCCCGGAGCGAAATTCGCAGGTCCTGCGAAAAGTTATAACGATTCTGCATGTAGAGGCCCGGGACCAGTGACAGCGCTTCGTCGAGTCCCAACTGCTGCGTGGCATTCTGGATTCGCTCTTTGCGAACGATCGACACCGAGCGCGGCACGTCACGCACGGACGATTCGAGTCGCGTGGCCGTCACCACGATCTCGTCGAGCGTGGCCGGCTGGTTCTCCTGTGCCACTATTACAGGGCTCGCGAATGCACCGCAGAGGACGCATAGCGAATACCAGCGACGGGCGCGGAGCAATTTTTTCATGCGCATTCGAGCTCAATGGGGCTTGAGGTTGTCATTGGGTTATTGGACCTCCCTGCGCGGCATGGTTTCGGCAGGCGCCATGTTAACTCAACGACCCGGGTTCACGGCGATGCGGGACCGCCACAAGGGGCGCGTCGGGCCCCAAAATGAAAAAAGCCGCATCCCTTCGGATGCGGCTTCTCTCAAAATAAAAGCCTGGCGATGTCCTACTCTCACATGGGGAGACCCCACACTACCATCGGCGCTGAGCGTTTTCACTTCCGAGTTCGAAAAGGGATCGGGTGGTTCCCACTCGCTATGCTCGCCAGGCAAACCGGTCTGGAAAAATG
>JBGTHC010000032.1:0-4331 GCA_041746375.1 Woeseiaceae bacterium | reverse complement strand
ACGGCTTGCGCTTTGCGATCCGCGAAGGCGGCCGCACGGTAGGCGCAGGCGTGGTGGCAAAGATCCTGCAATAGAACCTGCAGGAGCGAGTACTACCGGCGATCAAGAGGATTTTGTAGGAGCCCGTATTACGGGCGATCGCGATAGAGAGAATGGACCTGCTTTTAAGAATGGATCTTCTTTTTTGCAAGGGCGAACTAATCGGGATTTGAGACTAGACGAACAGCTTGATAGAACGAACTAACGTTGCGACCTCGACAGTTGTCGACAAAGGAGACAACCAGTCAGGCTTGGCACAACGACGATCTAGGCCAGTAGCTCAATTGGCAGAGCGGCGGTCTCCAAAACCGCAGGTTGGGGGTTCGATTCCCTCCTGGCCTGCCACCTGAAAGACGGGGGCAAGTACGGGGACGGTTAACCGGTCAAACGGTAACGGTCCCCGGATTTGCCCCGCGAACACGATTGAATGACAGCAACATGAATGCACACACAGAAACAGCTGAATCGGGTGTCCTGGACATCCTGAAACTGCTTATTGCGGCGAGCGTCCTGCTGGGCGGATTGTTCGGCTATTACTGGTACCTGGAATGGTCGCAGCCGATCAGGGTGCTGATGGTTCTTGGTGGCACGATTGCGGGCATCGGCATTGCGATGACCAGCACGCAGGGTCGCAGGCTCTGGGCGTTTATTCAGGGTTCCCGAATCGAGATACGCAAGGTTGTCTGGCCGTCGAAACAGGAAACGACACAAACGACGATTGCTGTTTTCGTATTTACATTGGTCATGGCTTTGTTCTTTTGGGGACTTGACTCGTTTCTACTCTGGCTGACGCGAACACTGGTCGGCTCGACCGTTTGATTAACGGATTTATTCAGAGGTAATAACAGGTGGCGTTACGCTGGTATATCGTCCACGCCTATTCGAATTTCGAGCACAAGGTCAAGAACTCTCTTCAGGAGCGTGTTGCGCTAATGGGATTGCAGGACAAGTTTGGTGAAATTCTTGTTCCGACCGAAGAAGTTGTCGAAATGAAGGAAGGACAAAAACGGCGCAGTGAGCGCAAGTTTTTTCCGGGTTATGTACTCGTCCAGATGGAAATGGACGATGAAACCTGGCACCTGGTCAAGGAGGTGCCGAAGGTTCTCGGCTTCATCGGGGGTTCCAGCGACCGCCCGGCGCCGATCACCGAAAAGGAAGCGAACGCCATCCTGGACAGGGTCAAGGAAGGTGTCGACAAGCCGCGGCCGAAAGTACTTTTCGAGCCTGGCGAAGTAGTACGAGTCATCGACGGACCGTTTAACGATTTCAGCGGCGTCGTTGAGAGTGTGAATTACGAGAAGAGTCGCCTGCAGGTTGCAGTACAGATTCTGGGTCGCTCGACGCCCGTCGAACTGGATTTCGGCCAGGTCGAAAAAGGCTAAATGGAGCGAGCCGGCGTCGTAGGAGCCCGTACCACGGGCGACAGCAACGCGAAAAATTGTGTCGGCGTCGTTAGAGCCCGTATTACGAGCGACCGCAACGCGGAAAATTGTGAAACAGCGTCGTAGGAGCCCGTATTACGGGCGACAGCAACGCTGCAAAATACGGGGAGCCCTAACAAGGCGTTTGCACCCGGGAGAAGTGAGATGGCAAAGAAAGTTACAGGCTACATAAAGCTGCAGGTTCCTGCGGGCAAGGCAAATCCGAGTCCGCCGGTGGGTCCTGCTCTCGGTCAGCACGGCGTCAACATCATGGAGTTCTGCAAGGCGTTCAACGCCGCGACGCAGGAAACCGAAGCCGGCCTGCCGATACCGGTCGTAATTACGGTCTACAGCGACCGCAGCTTCACGTTCATCACCAAGACGCCGCCCGCGGCGGTCTTGCTGCTCAAGGTTGCCGGCATTCCGAAGGGATCGGGCACACCCAATACCACCAAGGTCGGTCGCGTAAATCGCAAGCAGCTCGAACAGGTTGCCACCGCCAAGCAGCCGGACCTGACCGCTGCCGATATGGACGCCGCCGTGCGAACGGTGGCGGGTACGGCTCGCAGCATGGGTATCGACGTCGAGGGGGTGGTCTGACATGGCTAAATTGACGAAGCGCAGGAAGCTCGTGCGCGAGAAATTGAAAGCTGCCATGGCTTACCAGGTCGACGAGGCGCTGGCGCTGGTCAAGGAATTCGCAAGTGCGAAGTTCCCGGAAAGCGTCGATATCGCCATCAACCTCGGTGTTGATCCGCGCAAGTCCGATCAGGTTGTGCGCGGCTCGACCGTGTTACCGAACGGCACCGGCAAGACCGTGCGCGTCGCAGTGTTCGCGCAGGGCGAAAACGCCGAGAAGGCGAAGGCAGCCGGTGCGGATATCGTCGGCTTCGAGGACCTTGCCGAAAAAGTGAAAGCCGGGGAGATGAATTTCGACGTCGTCATCGCGACGCCGGATGCAATGCGCGTGGTCGGCCAGCTCGGTCAGATACTGGGCCCGCGTGGCCTGATGCCGAACCCGAAGGTCGGCACGGTGACCGCGGATGTCACAACGGCGGTGCGTAATGCAAAGGCCGGGCAGGTGCGGTATCGCACCGACAAGGCCGGCATCATTCATTGCCAGATCGGTCGTGCGGACTTCGAAGTGCCGGCGTTGCGGGAAAACCTCCTGGCATTGCTGGCTGATATCCGGAAAGCCAAGCCGGCATCGTCGAAAGGTGCTTATTTGAAAAAGCTGACCCTGTCATCGACGATGGGTCCGGGCATTTCAGTCGATCAGGCAAGCGTCGACGTCTGAGAACGGAGTTTGAACCGGCCGGCGACCAAGGCTGTCGGCAGGGTGTGAGAAGGGACCGGGAAGCCGGTTCGCGTCAAAGACCGTAGGCGACCGGTTAAACCGGTCTTAATCGAGCATCGGCCTACGCAGATGGTGTTACCTGAGTCAGAGCGATCTGGCGAAAGTCACCGTCAGCAAGTGGAAGGCAGAGAAGGATTCTGCCTGTGTGACCTAAAGCCAGAGAAAGATAGCCAGGAGAAAATCATGGCAATGAGGCTCGACGACAAAAAGGTATTTGTCAAAGAGGTAAACGCGGTCGCGGGCAGCTCTCTGAGTGCTGTTGCAGCAGAGTATAGAGGCCTGACCGTTGCGGAAATGACGGCATTGCGCAAAGAAGCGCGCAACGCCGGCGTATACATGCGTGTGGTCAAAAACACGCTGGCTCGCCGGGCCATCGAAGGCACCGATTTCGAGTGCATGAAAGACACACTCAAGGGGCCGATTCTGCTCGCGTTTGCACAAGACGATCCCGGCTCGGCAGCCAGGGTCATCAAGGACTTCGCAAAGGCGCACGAAGCGCTGAAGACGGTGTCCCTTTCAGTCGGCGGACGTTTGTTGCCTGCGAGTGATCTGGCGAGACTGGCAGACCTGCCAACGCTCGATCAAGCGCGCGCAATACTGCTCGGCGTAATGATTGCACCGATGACCAAGCTGGCTCGTACGCTTGCCGAACCCGCTGTAATGCTTGCCCGGACGATGTCCGCGCGCGGCAGCAGCGAACAGGCGGCGTGAGCGGCGGATCGACATCTTTAAATCGCAGATTCAGGAACTAAACAGAGGAATATTGAAATGGCATTGTCCAACGCAGAACTGCTCAAAGAGTTGAGCGCGAAACCCATTCTGGAAGTTGTCGAGCTCGTGAAGATGCTTGAGGAAGAATGGGGTGTATCCGCCGCCGCACCGGTTGCAGTAGCAGCAGGTCCTGCCGCTGATGCTGGCCCGGCCGCCGAAGAGAAAACCGAGTTCGACGTCGTCATGACGAGCTTCGGCGCCAACAAGGTTGCAGTCATCAAGGCGGTACGCACGATCACCGGCCTCGGTTTGAAAGAAGCCAAGGACGCGGTAGAAGGTGCGCCATCCGTAATCAAGGAAGCGGCATCGAAAGCGGACGCCGAGACGTTCAAGAAGCAGCTTGAAGAGGCGGGCGCCACCGTCGAGCTCAAGTAGGCTGGATTGAAGCAACTCTTCGTGACCAGGGATCCGGGCGGCAACGCCGGGGTCGGACAGGCGGCCAGGCAGCCAGCGGACGGCGTCCGCATGGCTGCCTGTTCGCGCCTGTATTTTTTGACGCATCTCGATGGTTTTTTTGGGCCGGATGCTTCGTCCGGCACGCAGCGAAAATTGATTCGCAAATAATGATTTTTGAAATAGTGGAAGTAACGGTCAGCGGCCGGGCGATCGCTCCGGGCTCGCACTTCCTCAAGCGAGGGTAATCTCGAATGGCTTACACATTCACCGAGAAAAAGCGCATCCGCAAGAATTTCGGCAAGCGGCCGACCATTCTGCAGGTGCCGTATCTGCTTTCCATACAGCTC
>JBGTHC010000031.1:0-7068 GCA_041746375.1 Woeseiaceae bacterium | reverse complement strand
GACAGTATGAGCGCGGTGAGTGCACCCAGAATGGCGCGCAGGGTCAGGTAGTTGAATACGTTGAAGCCTGTTTCGAATTGCGCCAGGTAACTGGTCAGGTAGAGCAGCATCGTCAGGCCCGCCGCCGTGAGGTCGAGTCATCGCGCAAGGCATCCACTACGCGTTCCATATGCGCGGCTCGCGATCCCTTCACCAGGATATTCACTCCGCTAATCGCCGTTCGCGTCAGTTCGTCGACAAGCGCTTCTACGGTTGCAAACCATGCGCCGTTTTCGCCGTAGGCCTGCACCGTCAGTCGCGATAACGGTCCGGTGGCGAAGAGTCGCGAAACGCCCGCCGCACGCGCGGCCGCTCCCACCTGGCGATGCAACGCCTCGCGGTCATGCCCGAGCTCACCCATATCGCCCAGCACCAGCCAACTGCGTCCCGGCCTTGTCACGATAAACTCAGCGGCCGCGACAACGCTGGCCGGATTGGCGTTGTAGCTATCGTCGTAAAGTATGGCCCCGCCAATACAGGAGACCGGCTGCAGGCGACCGGCAACCGGCTCGGCGGACTCGAGCCCCTGGCGAATGGTTTCGAAATCGATATTGAGCCTGCTGGCAACCGCAGCCGCGGCACAGGCATGCAGGACGTTATGCCTGCCGGGCAGCGGCAATGAAACTGGCTGGCTCTCGGCACCGAACTGTATCCTGAACGTCGAGCCGGAGTCGTTCAGTTGCACGTCCACGGCACGAACGTCGGCCTGCTCGGAGCTACCGAAACTTACGATATCGATATCGGCCGCGAGCGTGCGCCAGAGAGAAAAATAACGATCGTCCGCATTCAGAATGGCGCAACGCGGGCGTACCTTGCCTGCGAGGATTTCGCCTTTTGCCTTTGCTACGCCGTCGAGACTGCCGAAGCCTTCCAGGTGCGCCGGACCGGCATTGGTAATGACCGCGATTTCCGGTTCGGCCAGTGATGTCAGTGCGGCGATTTCGCCCGCGTGATTGGCGCCCATTTCGAGGACGGCGTAGCGGTGTTCCGGCGCCAGCTCGGCCAGCATCAACGGTAAACCGATGTCGTTGTTCAGGTTGCCGCGTGTTGCGAAGGTCGGTGCGACTCTCGACAGGCAATTCGCGATCAGTGATTTCAGGGTGGTTTTGCCGTTACTGCCGGTAAGTCCAATGACCGATACCTGGAGACGGCGCCGCCAGGACGCCGCAAGTTGTCCCAGCGCACGCCGCGTATCGCTGACGGTGATTACCGGAAGTGATGTATCAACGAGCGACTGCACGACCGCACCGGCTGCGCCGCACTCGGCTGCGCGGGCCAGAAACGTGCCGCCGTCAAAGTTCGGTCCTTGCAGCGCAAAAAACAGCTCGCCTTCCCGCAGAGTGCGCGTGTCGGTGCTCAGTCCGTGAAAGCGGGCGGATTCCCCGCGCTGCGTACCTCGCAGCGTTCCTTGCACAATGGCGGCCGCATGCACCAGCGTGTCGCCGATCATTGCGTGCCTGCCGCGGCGCCGCGGCGGGCCTCAAGGCTCGTACGCGCTGCCTGGTAGTCGGAAAAAGGCAGTCGGCGACCGCCGATCAACTGGTAATTTTCATGGCCCTTGCCGGCGATCAACACAACGTCCCGGTCGCTCGCGTTGTCGATGGCGTATGCAATCGCCGTGGCGCGATCCTCGATGGCCTGGGCGCGCGGGTCCATACCCGCGAGCGTTTCGGCAATGATCTCGCCCGGCGGCTCGTTGCGCGGGTTGTCGTTGGTGACTACCGCATGATCGGCGAGGCGCGTGACCACTTCTCCCATCAACGGGCGTTTGCCGCGATCGCGATCTCCACCGCAACCGAATACACACCACAACTCTCCATGGCAATGCTCTCGCAGCGATTGCAAGACCGCTTCAAGCCCGGCCGGTGTGTGCGCATAATCGACGTAGACGGCGGGAGCCGATTGCTCACGACCGACCCGCACCCGTTGCATGCGTCCCGGTGGAGGCGTTGCCTGGCTCAGTGCATCGGCCGCTTCGGCAATCGGCACACCCCAGCCAAGTAACTGGCCGAGTACCAGGGCCGCGTTGCCGACATTGAACCGGCCGACCAGCGGCAGGTGAAATTCCGTTGATCCCCAACTGGTTTCGGCGTTCACAACAGTCCCATGCTCGTCGGGCTGCCGCGGCACTAGTGCTACCAGGGATCGTGGCTTCCTGGGCAGCGGCGCGTCCGTTGTGACCACAGTGACATCATCGCCGCAGCGTGCTGCGAGGTTCCGTCCGAACGCGGAATCGATGTTGACCAGCCGATGCCGGATATCCTGCCGCAGCAAAAAGGCGGCCTTCGTTTCCCCGTACGAGTGCATGCTGCCGTGATAATCGATGTGGTCGCGACTGAGGTTGGAAAACAGCGCCGAATCGAAGTGCACGCCATCGATGCGATTCTGGTGCAGTGCATGCGACGACACTTCCAGGGCCAGGAACTCGACGCCTTGCGAGCGAAAATCGGCGATTGCTCGATGCAGGTCGATGCAAGCCGGCGTCGTCATGGCGGCGGTGCCGGCAGACAAAGTCAGTCCATTGCCACGGGCATCGCTTCGAGCACCGCCGCGAGTGTCACCAAGGGTTGCGCCGAGTGTTCCGATATAGCCACATCGACGCTCGAAGCGCCGCATGCACTGGGCAATCAGCCAGGCAATGGTCGTCTTCCCGTTGGTACCGGTAATGCCGCTGACTTTGACGTAGCGTGACGGCTCGTCGAACCAGCGATTCGCCAGGTCTCCGAGACGATTGCAGAGACCGGGCACGCCGATTATCGGCAGCGGCGATCGCATGGCATCGCGAAAAGAAGCCGGGTTACCGTCCCAGACAACGGCCGCTGCACCCGCCGCCACCGCCTGATCAAGAAATGCAAGGCCGTGGGAGGTCGCGCCCTGACAGGCAAGGAATACGTTGCCTCGCTCGAGCTGGCGACTGTCGGTCTGCAGTCCCGTAATCGGAATCGGCGGTGCTACTGCGATGCCGGTGAGCAACTGCGCGAGGTTGAGCCGCGGTTGCATGTTCATGGCCGGCACCGTCATTCGCTCATGGCCTGCATGACGCTGCCCGGGTCTCGTGCAGGCAATGCATCCGGGGGTACGGCCATCAGGCGCAGTGACTCTGCCATAACTTCGGCGAAAACCGGCGCGGCAACATCGGACCCGTAATAGAGATCGCCACGAGGCTCGTCGATGACAACTACCGCCGCAAGTCGTGGATTGCTCGCCGGTGCCAGCCCGGCGAAGATCGATATGTATTTGTCCTGTGAGTAGCCGCCGGCAGCGAATTTCCACGAGGTGCCGGTCTTGCCGGCGACCCGATAGCCGGCAACCGCCGCCTTTATTCCGGTACCGCCCGGGCGTATGACCTCTTCCAGCATGCGTCGCACTGCAAGAGCTGTCTCGACGCTAATAACCTGTTCGCCGTCTTTTGGCAGGTCTAGCGCAATTAACGAGACAGGGTTCGCATAGCCATTGTTGCCGATCGCCGCATACGCACTCGCGAGCTGCAACGGTGTCACCGACAGTCCGTACCCGTACGCCAGTGTGGCCTGGCTAATCTCCTGCCAGTGATTGTAATGCGTCAACAGACCGGCGGATTCCCCGGGGAATCCACTTGTTGTCAGGTCGCCCAGACCGAAACTCGCCATCGTGCTCCACAACTGATCGGGTTCCAGCGACATGGCGACTTTGGTTGCGCCGACATTGCTGGATCGGGCGAGAATCGTCGTCAAACTCACGCGACCAAGTTCAGTGCGGTCTTCGATTCTTTTCGCGCCGACGTTTATGTAGCCGGGCGACGTATCGATCATGCTCGCCGGCTGGAAAGTTCCGCTTTCGAGAGCTGCGGCCATTACCAGGGGCTTGATACTTGAGCCCGGCTCGAAAATATCGGTAATTGCGCGATTGCGATACCGGTCGGCGGAGTACTGGGCGCGGTCATTCGGGTTGTAAGTCGGTTGGTTGACAACCGCCAGGACTTCGCCGCTTTGAATGTCGAGAATAACAATGGATCCTGAATCGGCCCGGTGTTTCTGAATCGCGCCTTTCAGCGCCCGGTACGCCAGATACTGCAGCCGCAGGTCGATACTGGAACGCAGGTCTTTGCCGGGGCGTGAGGGCTGGATGCTTGCGACGTTTTCAACCGATCTACCTAACCGATCCTTTAACACACGCTTGGCCCCCGACTCACCGGCCAACCAGTGATTGAACGCGAGCTCCAGACCTTCCTGACCGTTGTCATCGACACTCGTGAAGCCGACGAGGTGACCGGTAACTTCGCCCGCGGGATAAAACCGGCGATACTCCCGCAACACGTTGATGCCGGGCAGCTTCAGCGCCATTACACGATGCGCCTGCTCCGGGTTGAGATGGCGCTTCAGATAGAGGAACTCCTTGTCCATGCTCCGGGTAATCCGCCGCATCAACAGCTGGGAATCGACACCGAGTGTCTGTGCAAGAACCGGCACGCGATCGACTGCCGACGCCAGCTCCTTCGGATTCGCCCAAACACTGTCAACCGGTGTACTGATGGCCAGCGGTTCACCGTTACGGTCCGTTATCGAGCCACGGTGAGCCGTAATCTTTTCCGTGCGCAGATGCCGCGAATCTGCCTGCTGATTGAGGAATTCGGTATTGAATACCTGCAGGTGAACAGCGCGAGCAACGAGTGATGACACGAGCATTGCAAAGAACACCATGATCACCAGCGAACGATTCGCAAATCGGCTGGCTGTCTGCTGCCTGGTTTCTGCTCCGCGTTTCATTTACGTTGCATCACCGTCGTTCGATCACGAAGATTTCGCTGGCCGTTGGTCGGGTCAAGGCCAGTTCGTCGGACGCAACTTTCTCGATGCGCGCATGCGTTGCCCAGGTACTTTGTTCTATCTGCAATTGCCCCCATTCGATATTCAGTTGGTCGCGCTGGGACGTCAGTTGCTCCAGTTCGACGAACAGCTTTCGCGACTCGTGTTTGGTGTAGATCAATGCCATCGCCGACATGACGCAAACGACAGCAAGCACCAGGGCAACAAGGACTGGCTGTCCTGAGCGAGCAATTTCCATCAGATGCGCTCCGCGATTCGCAGCCGCGCACTTCGGGACCGCACGTTGGTTGCAATTTCCAGATCGGTCGCAGCAATCGGCTTGCCGACCATGCGCAATGGCGGGCGCGCGGACTGGGGCATCGTCGGCATACCCCGCCACGCCTCGGCTTCTCGGGAGGCCTGACGCATGAATCGCTTTACGATTCGATCCTCCAGCGAGTGAAAGCTGATAACGCACAGCCGGCCGCCCTTGCCCAGCACGTCGACACTGTCCGTGAGTGCTCTCCTGACCTGCCCGAGCTCGTCATTCACCTGAATGCGAATGGCCTGAAAGGTTTTGGTCGCCGGATGTTTGCGCCGCGGCCCTTTCGGTGCGGCGTCGACAATAATCTTCGCCAACTCGGCAGTGCGTCGAATGGGTTGAAGTGCGCGCGCAGCGACGATCGCTTTGGCATACCGGCCTGCGGACCGTTCTTCACCGAACTGTGCAAGAACTCTTCTCAATGTCCGCTCGTCCACCGCTGCGAGCCAGTCGGCTGCGCTGATGCCTTTAGTGGGATCCATGCGCATGTCGAGGGGTCCATCGAACTGGAAACTGAAACCGCGTGTGGCGTCATCCAGTTGTGGCGATGACACTCCCAGGTCGAACAGGAGGCCGTCCACTTTTCCGAGCAGATTTCGCTCGACGGCAATTTGTCGAATGCCTGAAATTTCACCTTTAACGATCGCAAAGCGTGACTCCAGTTGACTGAGCGGACGTGCCGCCTCTACTGCTTCCGGGTCCCGATCAATGGCGATCAAGCGTCCGGTCGAATCGAGCCGTTTGAGTATTTCGCGGCTGTGCCCGCCGCGGCCGAACGTGCCATCGATGTAACATCCGTGAGGCTGGATATTCAGGCCCTCCAACACCGCGTCCAGGAGCACTGGCACATGGCTTTCGGAAGACCCTCCCGACCTATTCACCGCGCTAAAGTGAAAGCGTCTCGAGTTCAGCGGGGAGATCGACTTCCTCGTCGTCGCCCAACCAAGCGTCTCGTTTCTCGTTCCAGCTCGTCTCGTCCCAAAGCTCGAATTTGTTGCCCTGACCGATGAGAATGGCTTGCCGGCCCAGTCCGGCAAATTCGCGCAGCTCGCGCGGCAGCAGAATGCGGCCATTCGCGTCGATCTCGAGTTCCGTTGCATAACCGACCATAAGCCGCTGCAAGCGCCGCGCCTGTTTGTTCAGGCTTGGCAAACGCACCAGCTTGCGTTCAATCTCTTCCCAATCCGGAAACGGATAGATAAGGAGGCAGTAATCCCGATCGACGGTTGCCACCAATTGCCCGTCACAACGCGCGGCAATTCGCTCGCGATAGCGCGTCGGAATGGCCAGGCGCCCTTTGGCGTCCAGGGTGACTTTGGTAGCTCCACGAAACACGGTTTTTTTGACGGGACTGAAAGGCCTTCAGAATCGGCCTCAAATACCCATCTCCTCCCACTTTTCTCCACTTTTCGACACTATATTCGGGGTGTCCTGCAGCGTCAACTAAAGTCTTAAAATAATTGTTGTTGTACAGGCACTTAGAGGCATTTTGCTGACCGGATTCTGGCCAATTGTGGCAGTCAATTGAAACTGCAAATCAATGGCTTAAGGCCAAATCTTCGATGGCGGGTTAGAAGTAAATCGCCGGAGTACGACAGCGCGCCGTTCGAGGGACCTCCGAACGCCGTAGACGGGTCGCTGCGCAGTTAGCGTCGAGGGCTTGCACAATTATAATATAACTATCTGATTTTATTTATTTTTATGAAATGCACGGCAGGCAGCCAGCGAATGGAGCGCGGGCACGCGGCCTGCGTGGTGCAACGGGTAAGCGGGAGCGAACAAGAGAGAGCCGGCCGTAAGCCGGGTTCTGTCTGGGACAGTCATTCATCTGGGACAACCGTCACCGATTGCCTCTAGCAACCTACCCGGGAGTCCGCTCGGAACCGGCGGCGCGAATTGCTTCGCATACTCCCCTATTTGGTC
>JBGTHC010000030.1:0-3822 GCA_041746375.1 Woeseiaceae bacterium | reverse complement strand
AAGACACTTGCCGAGAGCAGCGAGCTGCCAGTGCGCGTGTACGCGATGGCGCACGGCGATGCGGCGGTTGAACACTATCTAGCTGACGGGCCGGAAATAGGTTTGTACCAGGGCCGGCTTACGATTCGCAGTTTCAAGATCTATATTGACGGTGCGCTCGGTTCGCGAGGCGCCGAGTTGAGTGAGCCCTACAGCGATGCACCGGGCAGCAACGGACTGCGGCAGATGCAAGACATCGAACTGGATGCATTCATTTTGCAAGCAAAGGCCGCCGGATTCCAGGTCAACGCGCACGTCATTGGTGATCTCGCGGTGCGGCGCGCGCTCGATGCGTTCGAACGCAACGGATTGACCCAAGACGATCGTTTCCGGCTTGAGCATGCCTCGATGATTGCACCGGATGACCTGCCGCGGTTCGCCGCGATCGGCGCCGTGGCATCGATGCAGCCGGTCTTCGTCGGCGAATACCAGCGCTGGGGTGAGAACCGGGTAGGAGCAGAACGCGCGGCGTGGATATTGCCGTTCAGGGATCTGTTGTCAACCGGCGCGTTACTGGCATCGGGAACCGATTTTCCTGCCTCCGATTCGGGCGATCCGCGGCACACGCTGTATGCGCTGGTGACGCGCAGGGGTTTTGATGGCTTACCCGCGGACGGCTGGTTTGCGAATCAGCATATCGATGTTGAGACGGCCATGCGTTCGATGAGCCACGGTCCGGCGTATGCAGCATTTGACGAACAGAACGTCGGTACACTGACCGTCGGCCGCCATGCAGATTTCACTGTTCTCTCCGAGGATCCGCGGAGTGCATCCGTCGAATCTCTGCGGTCAATTGACGTATTGATGACCGTGGTCGGCGGCACCGTCACCTTCGAATTAAAGTGACAGTGACCATACAAGCTCAGTTAAGCAACGTGTGACTAAGTAAGGCGGCCCCGGTCTTGACCGGGGGAGGAATGGGGGTTGGCCGCGGAAAGGTAGTAAATTATACTACTTAGTAGGCTAATATCACCTACTCCTTTGGAGGGCAACTCATGCCAATGGTCAAGAAAAGTATTTCCGTAACCGATCAGCAGGACAGCTGGATCAAGGCGCAGATCAAAACGGGACATTATGGAAACGAAAGCGAGGTGGTTCGCGAGTTGATCCGTGAGCGCCAACTCCGGGATCAGGAGACCCCCGCAGAAATTGAGGCTATTCGCGCCGCATTGATTGAAGGCGAGAAGAGCGGTTTTAGCGATCGGAGCGTCGACGAGATATGGGAAGATGCGCGACAACGCCACAGGGCGAAGCATGGGTGAGTATCGGCTTTCGCAAAGCGCTAAAATTGACTTGATCGCTATCGCACAATACGGCGATGAACATTTCGGGCTTGCGCAGTCCAACCGATACCGAGACCAACTCAAACAGAGATTTTCAGTATCGGCAAGGCAACCGCAGCTATATCCAGCGGTTGATCATATTCGAAGTGGCTATTATCGTAGCGTGTGCGGAGCGCATTCGATCTACTACCGTATCGATGCGCAAGGTGTGGAGATAATGCGTATTTTGAAATATCAAGACCCAAGCAAATCATTATAGGAAACGCTGTCATTCCTTACCGTTTAGACTGAATGCATAACAATTATTTACGATAACCATTGCGACTACGAGCAAGACGATTTTCTTCTAAGAATGTGCCTGCATACCGCATTGTTACAAGGTCAAATCTCGCCAAAATTCTAAAAGAACTGAGCTGAAGACCGCATTACGCCTTGATTGCAGAATTGATTTGTAATCAGTAGGTCCCGGGTTCGACTCCTGGTGCCGGCACCAAATTTTCCAAGAAATTTCGGCCGTTTCTCCGGATCATTCTGTTCTTATGGCAGGCAATGCTCAGTGGGTTCACCCGCTGGCAAGGCTGTACCACGTCCCACGGCCAGCACCGTGCTTCTTAATATGTTTTGCCTTGGTCAGCGCTTTCAGGTGATCCTTGATCGTGTTGCGGTTTGCGCCCGTGATTTTCGCTGCGTCGGCAACAGTCACGCGTCCACGCTCGCGACACAGCTCAAGTATTCGAACCGAAAGATCGGGCAGGTCGCCCAGGATCAGGCGCTCGCGCTCGATCTTCTTCTCGAGCCGCGCCTTTTGCTGCTGAAGTGCGCGCAGGAAGAACTTCAGCCATGGTTGCCAGTCAGGCGTTTCTGTGTGAATCGTACCTTGCGTCTGGCGCAGGCTTAGGTAGTAGGCATCCTTGCTCTGCTCAATAACACTTTCCAGCGAACTGTAGGGCACATATTCGTAGGCTGCACGGAGCAACAAGAGTGTTGTCAGGATACGTGAAAGCCGTCCATTGCCATCCTGGAACGGGTGAATTGCGAGGAAAACGACGACAAAGACCGCTATAACGATCAGCTTGTGCAGTTCTCCGTTCTCCAGATTGGTCCGCGTCCATTCCAGAAGTTCAGTCATCAGGCGCGGCGTATCGAACGGGGTTGCCGTTTCAAAGACGATGCCGATGCTGTCGCCATCCGGCCCGAAGGCTTCGACATGATTGTTGTGCGTCTTGTACTCTCCGCGATGACGCTCATCTTTAGACGAATACTTCAGCAGGTCGCGGTGCAGTTGCTTGATGTGGTTTTCGGTAAGCGCTATCTCGTCCGAGTTCGCAAAAACGGTTTCCATCGTCTCGGCGTAGCCTGCGACTTCCTCTTCATCGCGAGATACGAATGTCTTGATTTCGAGACCCGTTAGCAGTGCCTCGACTTCTTTGTCGCTCAGTTTGGCACCCTCGATCCGAGTCGAAGAGCCGATGCTTTCAATGGTCGCAATGCGACGTAGCGCATTGAGGCGATCCGGCGAGATGCGCCCGATCGCTGTCCAGGCGCCTTTGAATTCGTCGATCTCGGCAATCATCTTGAGAATTGCCGGGGTGATCGTTATCGTTTCTGTCCGAATAGCGCCATCCATTTCGGCCTCCAATTCCATCCATTTAGAGAATGGCACAGGCCCATCCATTTGTCCACCCATTTCCATCCAATTCTCACCGGACCCGCTATGCCCTGAAAGTCCGCGAGGACGCTGTGCACCTTCGTCACGCACCGCGCTCCGGAAGGTGACCCGCGCGGTCACAAGCCAGGCAAATTCCTTCCAAGAATGTATCTGCTTAGCGCAGGGCTACGAGGTCAAATCACGGCAAAATTCTAAAGAAAGCGTGCTGGACACCGCATAGTCTCTTGATTTCCGCATTGATTTGTAATCAGTAGGTCCCGGATTCGACTCCTGGTGCCGGCACCATAAAATCAAGAATTTACGAAATCGTTCAGCGACCGAAAGTGCTCGCCACCCTTGGTCAGTGGCATCAGCTCGCTGCGGATGCAGGGCGATCACGACGTGACCAGCTCATTCCGTAAGCTTCCCCATCAATGCGACAGTTCAAAACTAGAGTTTCGGGCTGCTTTTTGACGCGCTTCCACTGGAGTCAGATCGCCCAGCGCGCCGGAGCCCGCATTGCGGGCGATTCCTTAAGCTCGATCGCTGCTAAGATCGACCGATGCCGCTGAAGCTTTACGATTTCCCCTGGTCGGGGCACTCGCACCGGGTGCGACTGTTCCTCTCACTGCTCGGCCTGCCCTGTGAAAAGGTCCCAGTGGACATGCTGCAGAACGAGCACAAGGACCCGGCGTACCTGAAACTGAGCCCGCTCGGCCAGGTCCCGGCGCTGGTGGACGGCGATACGGTCATCACGGATTCCACGGCCGCACTCGTGTATCTCGCCCTGAAGCACGGCGACGAGCGCTGGCTGCCGCGGGATCCCGCCGGCGCGGCGCGCGTGCAGCGGTG
>JBGTHC010000029.1:0-3086 GCA_041746375.1 Woeseiaceae bacterium | reverse complement strand
TTTTTGCATGAGCTCCGCGAGCACTTCCTGGCGAATCTGCCCGCCAAAGCGCTGGCGGACGACTTTGACCGGGATTTTGCCCGGTCGGAAGCCCTTGATTTTGGCGGTCCGCCCGACCTTTTTCAGGCGCGACTCTATTTCTTTTTCAATGCGTTCGGCCGGCAGTTCGACGCGCATGCGCCGCTGCAAGGTACCGGTCGCCTCGACAGTGACCATCATTTCAGCAAGACCTTGGTTGAATTTCCGTTCGCTCGTGGCGCGACGTCAGCGTCGCAACAGAGCGAAGTGTTTAATATTCCGGTGTCCGGTTGCTTTGTATTCTGACAATGGATGTTGGTGCGAAAGGAGAGACTCGAACTCTCACGGGTTACCCCACAGGATCCTACATCCAGCGCGTCTACCAATTCCGCCTCTTTCGCAATACCGGCCGGGACTCGTGTCGGCGCTTCCCATCTCGCCCGGCCATCCGGGCTAGCCGGGAATTATAACGTGAATCGAGGGGTGGCATGGACTTCCGGCGGCGTCCGGTGGCAATTCGGCGACGGAAACGTGCCGCCCAATCGCCAAAATGGTGGGCCCCCGGGGAATCGAACCCCGAACCTGCGGATTAAGAGTCCGTTGCTCTGCCAATTGAGCTAGAGGCCCGTACTGGATATTGGGGTGGACGATGGGACTCGAACCCACGACGACCGGGATCACAACCCGGGGCTCTACCAACTGAGCTACGCCCACCATTGTCAAATTGTCCAGCGAAATTGGGGACAGTGACCTTTATTGACCCACCCGGTGCAACCTCTCGATGCGCGCCACCAATAAAGGTCACTGTCCCCAATTTCGCTGCCATTCTACCTGCTGGCGCGCCCGGCAGGACTCGAACCTGCAACCCTCGGCTTAGCGTACCAACTATCGCTTTCGCGACCTCGGCTGTGCGAGTTTGTGGTCTGGACTATCCCTTCGCCGTTTCAGGCGCCGCACATCTAGTCTCTACGGAACCCTGGTATAAAGCGCCCCGGTTACAGTCAATCACCGTTCGGCACTTATCGATCAGCCCTACCCTTGCCCATTCAGGCTTTGGCCCTGCAGGCCTCGGCATTCAGGCGCCAAGCCTTCAGGCTGCTCCGGTCTTCACGATGTACGATCCAACCACAGGTTTCCACGGGATTGCCATCAGCACTACCTGTTAAGGGTTCCCCGTTACGGTGCAGTCCACTGCAGCGGTTTTGTTTCCCGGTGCAGGCTCCTTGATTCAAAGGCCGATGCTCTATCCGCTTGAGCTACGGGCGCTATTTCCAGTATTCAGATCTCCTGCCGTTCGTCTGTCACCCAGTGAGTTGGTCGGGGCAGACGGATTCGAACCGCCGACCCTCTGCTCCCAAAGCAGATGCGCTACCAGACTGCGCTATGCCCCGCCGATGCCATTCAGCCCGCACAAGCTGAGCCGCCAATGTCGCGCGGGCCGTCCTGGCGGGGGCACGATGATACGACCGGCCCTGTGGGCAGTCAATTGAACGATCTGAATTTTCATACGAAAATCGCGGGCTTGCACGATGTCGCTTCAGCCGTGCGACGGCCTTTGCTATTGTTTCGCGTAACCACGACTGCCGAGGGGACGCTATGAGAATCGCACAGTTGGTCGTGCTGACGTTATTCGCCGCTGTCGCCGCGGCGGAAGACATACCCTCGCAGGCGCACGTTCGGCTGGATACCACCGAGGGCAGCATCCTCATCGAACTCGACGGTCGTCGCGCGCCGCTTACCACGCAACACTTTTTGGCACTGGTGGACGCAGAGCACTTTAACGGCACTGTGTTTCATCGTGTCATTCCCGACTTCATGATCCAGGGAGGCGGCTACACGCGTGATTTGAAGCTTAAGGAGTCGGCTAACTTTGTGCCGAACGAGTCCGGAAACGGACTGGAGAACATTCGCGGCACTATTGCCATGGCGCGCACCGAAGACCCGCATTCGGCAAACGCGCAGTTCTTTATCAACGTGGCCGACAACACGCGACTCGATCCGCAGCCCGACCGTTGGGGCTACACCGTATTCGGGTATGTGCTGGAAGGCATGGATGTCGTCGACAAGATCGTCACCACACCAACCGGTCCCGCGGGACAGTTCTCCAGCGACGTGCCTAATGTTGCAATCGTCATCGAGAAAGCCACACGCGTCACTTACGGTAACTGACGCTGCCGGAGCATCGACCCGTTGACGACACTTTTTATCTCCGATCTGCATCTCGAAGGCGCGCGTCCCGACATCGGGCGGCAATTTCAGGCATTCCTGGAGGGCGAGGCACGACAGGCGGCGGCGCTCTATATCCTCGGGGACCTGTTTGAGTCTTGGGTCGGTGACGACGACCCTAATCCGCACTACGCGAGTATGAAGTCGGCGATCCGTGACGTTGCCGATTCCGGCGTGCCGGTGAATTTCATGCACGGCAATCGTGATTTCATGATCGGTGACGCATTTGCCGCCGAAACAGGCGCTGAATTGCTGCCGGACCCGTGGCAAGTCAATCTATATGGTCAGGAGGTTTTGCTAAGTCACGGCGACCAGTTGTGCACGGATGATGTCAGGTATCAGGAGGTCCGCTCAATCACCCGCAATCCGCAGTGGCAGGCAATGATGTTGCAGAAGCCGCTGGCCGAAAGGCTGGCGATCGCCTCACAGGCACGCGCCGACAGCCGGGCGCATGGCGGGTCCATCGACCCGGAGATATCGGATGTCAATCAGGACGCGGTCGAGCAGTTGTTGCAGAAACATGACGTGTTGACGCTTCTGCACGGCCATACACACCGTCCAAATGTGCACCGCTTCTTGCTCAACGGCCAGTCGGCAACCCGCATCGTCCTCGGCGATTGGTACGAACAAGGCAGCGTCCTACGCTGGAACAAAAACGGCCCGCTACTGAGCACATTGCAACGCAATTGATCGCCCCCGTTTCCGTAGTTAGTCGGCCCTGAACAACTCACAAGCAGGTGAAAGTATTCAGGAAACGGTTCATTATGTTGAGAAGATATTGCCAGCGAATGATAAAATGCGGTTCCGAAGCTGGCAATTTCGGATCGCAAAATGAAGCCTCA
>JBGTHC010000028.1:0-6465 GCA_041746375.1 Woeseiaceae bacterium | reverse complement strand
CGGGCATCACTAATTAAGTCATCGAGAACCTGCCGCTGTATAAGTATTATTTCGTCGCGACGGAGATTAACTCGGTCGGTGTTGAAAGCGACCTCTCGGGCGTTCTGACGCTGGTTGTCGACTAAAACGGCGCTTTGTCCTAGCGCTTCGTCATTGCGCTTCGTCATTGCGAGCCCGCAAGGGCGTGGCAATCTCCTGATCCTGGCAGACCGGTAAACCTTACCAGATCGCCGCGTCGCTACGCTCCTCGCGATGACGAAGACTACCCCGTCTTTGCGAGGTCGCCGGAGGCGACCGTGGCAATCTCCTGATTCAGGCAAACCGATAACCCTTGCCAGATCGCCGCGTCGCTACGCTCCTCGCGATGACGGTGAGCAGCCTAAGACATGGTGCCGCACACGTCGCAATTCCCTGATTTTCTGCGCATCGAATAACGCACAATCGCCACCGATTTGTTAGGCTGTTTGATCGACCGGGTTCAATACCAAGGTACCGCCCAAGATGCTCCTGCACGACCTGATCTTTGCCTCGGCGAAAACTGCGCCCGACCATACCGCCGTTGTCTGCGGCAACGCATCGGTAAACTACCAAACCTTGGCCGATGACCTGAGGAGTGTCGCCGCAGGGCTCGTCAAAGCGGGTGTCCGTCCCGGTGACCGCGTCGGCATCTACCTGAACAAACGCGTGCAGACAGTACTGGCCTACTTCGGCACCAGTTGCGCAGGTGCGGTGTTTGTCCCGATCAACCCGACCCTGAAGCCGCCGCAGGTGGCGCACATACTGCAGGACTGCGATGTCGTTGCCCTTATCACCACCTCGGCGCAGGCCGTAGGTCTAACCAACATATTCAGCGTGTGCCCGCACCTGCAACATCTCATCGTGCTCGAAGAAACCAAGGACCGGCTGGCTTTACCGGCGAACATGCAGCAGCTAACCTTCTCTGCAATGCTCGCAGCAGGCGACGTCTACACGGTACCGGTTCGCCGAATTGACAACGACATCGCCGCCATCCTGTATACCTCGGGCAGCACCGGCAAACCGAAAGGTGTCGTGCTATCTCACCGCAACATGGTTTCCGGCGCGATCGACGTATCGTCCTATCTCGAGAACACTCCGAACGACGTCATTCTCGCGGTACTGCCATTCTCCTTCGACGCCGGCTTCAGCCAAATGACCACGGCCTTCGCCGTTGGCGCAACCGTCGTGCTGATGGACTACCTGCTGCCGCGCGACGTTATCAAGGCAGCGGCGAAATACCGTGCCACCGGCCTGACCGGCGTGCCGCCGCTCTGGACCCAACTGGCGCGCCTCGAATGGCCGCAAGAGGCTGTCGACTGCCTGCGCTACTTCGCCAACACCGGGGGCGCAATGCCGACTTCAGTCCTCAGTGCCCTCCGCGAGCGCCTGCCAAAGACCGCCCCGTACCTGATGTACGGCCTCACCGAAGCCTTCCGCTCCACCTATCTGCCACCGGACGAAGTAGACCGACGGCCGACCTCGATGGGCAAGGCCATCCCGAACGCCGAGATTATGGTCGTGCGCGACGACGGCACACCCTGCGACCCGGGCGAACCCGGCGAACTGGTGCATCGCGGCGCTCTCGTCTCGCTCGGTTATTGGAACGATCCGGAACGCACCGCCATGCGCTTTCGCCCGGCACCCGGCCAGCCGCATGGCCTGCCGTTTCCGGAAATTGCCGTATGGTCCGGCGATACAGTTAAGAAGGACGAAGAAGGTTTCCTCTATTTCGTCGGGCGCAAGGACGACATGATCAAGTCATCCGGCTACCGCATCAGCCCGATGGAAGTTGAGGAAGTCATATACGGTACCGGACTGGTGCATGAATGCGCGGCCCTCGGCATTCCGCACCTGGAGCTGGGCCAGGCCGTCGTCATCGCCTGTTATGCCGACGCGCCGGACGACGCCACGCGAGAAGTACTGTTGACGGCATGCCGTCAGACGCTACCCAACTACATGGTCCCCACAGAAATTCTTTTCGAAGACGCACTGCCACGCACTCCGAACGGCAAGTTCGATCGCGAGCGCCTCGCGGCCGAACTCGATGACCTGTTTCGCAAGGCCAGCTGAAACATGAAGAATGCGGATACGATACACGCGGCACTGAACACGCTCGACTACGACGACGGCGTGCTGCTGTGGGGCGGACGCAAAGTCACCGACATCGTCGATGAGATCGGTTCGACGCCGTGCTACCTCTACGACCGTGCACGCATGACGCAGCGCGTCGCAGAACTGCGCGCCGCACTGCCACCCGAACTACAACTCCACTACGCCATGAAAGCCAACCCGATGCCAGGCGTGGTCGCGCACATGGTGACCCTGGTCGACGGCCTCGATGTCGCGTCCGCAGGGGAACTGCAAGTCGCGCTCGCCACCGGCGTAAAACCCATCGACATCACTTTCGCAGGGCCCGGCAAGCGTGATATCGAATTGCAGGCCGCCACGAACGCGGGCATCACTGTCAATCTCGAATCCGAAAACGAAATGCGTCGCCTTGCCCGGATTGGCGAGGCGCTAGGCAAACGCCCGGACGTCGCGATCCGTGTCAATCCGCTGTTCGAACTGAAGACTGCGGGCATGAAGATGGGCGGCCGCCCCTCGCAATTCGGTGTGGACTGCGAACGCGTGCCGGCCATGCTGGAGGAACTCAAAGCACTCGATCTCAACTTCCGCGGCTTCCATGTTTTCTCGGGCTCGCAAAACCTGCGCGCCGAGGCGATCGACGAATCCATAACCAAAAATGTTGAACTGGTCATCGGGCTGGCTGCCACAACGAGTCTCAATGTGTCTTTCGTCAACCTCGGCGGCGGCCTCGGCATTCCGTATTTTCCGAAGGAACAGCCGTTGGATCTCGCGGCCGTCGGCGATCCGGCCGAACAGGCGGTCAGGCGCCTGAAAAGCGCGCTGGGCCAGGTCGACATCATCATGGAGCTCGGCCGCTACCTGGTCGGCGAAGCAGGTATCTACGTCTGCCGCGTCCTCGACATCAAGGAATCCCGCGGCACCCGCTACGTAATCACCGACGGCGGCCTGCACCACCACCTCGCGGCTTCCGGCAATTTCGGACAGGTGATTCGCAAGAACTATCCGCTAGCGGCTGTATCGCTCAGCGACAACAAAGCCGAAGTCTGCGTGGTCGGCCCGCTATGCACGCCGTTAGACCTGTTGGGTGATCGTGTCACGTTGAGCAAGCTGCAGGAAGGCTCACTGGTGGCGGTTCTGCAGTCCGGTGCGTACGGCAAGTCCGCGAGCCCGCAGCACTTCCTGTCGCATCCGCCCTGTGCGGAACTGCTCGTCTGACATCGCACGATACGCAAGTGCCGCGCGGTTTACGGACCATGCCTAGCTCATAGGTTTGCGCGCGGACAGCGCAAAGTACGACTGTGACCCGATACCATTCCCCAGAGCGCCCGCCGTGTACATGACGCGGGCGAAAATGCGATTCATGAAGCCCAGAAATTCCGGATTGAATCGCGCAGTCATGAAATCTACCCTGATGTCGTCGAAGCCAGCCGCGCGTGCCGCTGCCGTCACCTTGTCCGGATCCAGGTAGACCTCATCGTCCGAATAGATCTTGACCATTTTCCGCACGAATTTCCGGTCGCGCAGAAAGCGCATCGGGGCACGATACCAGGCGCGATCGTTCGGTTCGAAGCAGAAAAAACAGCCGCCGGGACGTAGAACCCGCAGCGCACCTTCGAGCGACTTGTCCATCTGCGGCAGATGATGCAGTCCCGAGAACAGCAGCACGGAATCGAACGAATTATTCTCGAACGGTAACTCCTGCGCGTCACCGTGGACTGCCTTGACGTAAGGCAGGTGTTCTTCGAGCGCATCCACCAACGTCCGGGAAAGGTCGACGCCGGTATACGAGCGATACCCTTCCGGGATCCTGCGCGCGAAAGCACCGCCGCCTATACACAGCTCCAGGATGTCCCCGTCGAGTTTCGGGATGCAGGCGATCGCCTTGTCTTTCGTCTCGTCCGAGGACCAGTCGTAGTCCTCGTAGGTTTCCCAGTATGACTGTTCGATGCCTAGCGCCGAATGGTCGAGTTCCCCGTTGGGGCGCTTGCCGGTTGCTGCATTACTCACAATATTTGTGCTCCATCGTTCTTTCCTTCGGACGCCAGCCAATGCCGAAGCTGTCGCATCCGACCCATCGTACGCCAGTAGATATCCTCCATCAGGATATGAGCAAACTCGGCGTTCCTGCCGGCCGAGTACAGTCCTTCGATGGGCATACCCGCCTCCAGGTACTTGCGCTCTTCCTCGTATTCCAGCAGATAGACGGGATAGCCGATCGGTGTCCGCACCACTCGGCAGCCCTCGTATCGCTGGCGAGCGGACGGGAACATCGAGTTGAGATGCTCTACGCACAACTCACCGATAGCCTGTTCGTCCATGTTGTAGTACTCGCTATCGGTTTCGCATCCAATGTCAACGTTGATGGTCGTCATCCCTTCGGGAGCGAGCCATGGGACGGACTGCGGTACCTCCGTCAGGCGAAAGAACGGGTGGTCCTTGCCCGGTACCCATGTCGTAACCGCGGGAAGCAGCGGCCGATCGCGGAAGATCAACGTGGTCAACACCATCGGCCGGTAGCGGAAACGAGCGAAGCCGGCGAGAGCGTCGGATCCCTCGATCAACTTCGGCAGTATGTGTAACGGCGCCGTGCTGACCACGGCCGATGCCTCGCGCTCCTCGCCATTGACGCGCACGCCCCGTACGCGGTTGTTGTCCACCAGGATCGCCTCGACGCGCGTCTCCATAACGATCTGGTCCTCGAGACCGGATGCCAGCTTCTGGCACAGTTCGACAACTCCGCCACGCGGATATACGTGCCAGACATGAGGGTTCTCGGCCTTCTCCCGCGAGAACCCGTTCGCGACCGCCCGGCCACTTGCCCAACCAGCAATCTTCAGCTTCAGGACGTTGGAGATGCCGCGGTCTACGTGTGGCGGGATCACCGCGGATGACAGCTCGGTGGCTGACACGCCGGACCATGCTTCAACCAGCGGAATGGCCACGTCGTCGGCCATGCGGCTGCCGTAGTTCGTTCGGTACCAATCAGCAGCTGATTTCGCCTTCGGCTTGCCGAAGGAAGTGAGCCGCGCGGCCATGGCGCTGCCGACGAAACGTGGTGACCTGAGCAGCCCGAATGGGAACCCGTAAACCTTCCCGTCGAGATATACAGCCTCGTCGTAGTGAGTGATTGTGTAGCAGCTTTCGGAGACGCCGAGCGCGGCCGCGAGGCGGTTCGTAATCAGGTGGGCACCGAAGTCATACTTGACGCCGCGCTTGTCGGTGAACGACTGCGCCATACCTGCAATTGCCTTGCCCGCTTCGAAAATCTGCACAGGGTAGCCTCGCCGGTGCAAATCGCTGGCGGCGGTCAACCCGGCGATGCCAGCGCCGAGGATCGCAACAGGACTTTCGATTTTCGGCATCTTGTTTGACGGGGTCATGCTTTCTCCAGGCGAACAACGAGAATTGAGGCGCGGCCGCGCAACAATGCGATGCGTTCGAGCAGCCAGGCGACAATCCATGGAACAACCCAGCGGCCGGTCAGAAGCGCGATCGTAAACTTCGAGGCACGCCAGTCGACGAGCCAGTTGCGCGTCGACAGCAGCCAAGCAGCGGGCGCCGCGAACGTGGTACTTTTCGCGACGCGGAAACCAGCCTTATCCGCAACCCGCGAGATTCCGCACACCCCAAACTGCTGGCGCGTACCCGGAAATCGATAAGCGAACCAGTGTCGGCCGCCGAACGTCCGGAAGCAGCTCGAATCCACATTGGCGAGCACCAGGTCGAGCTTACCGCCGTCATCCAACAACAAAGCGGCGTTCCGCAACAGCGCCTCGGGACGTGCCGACGATTCCGGCGACAACGGCAGCAGCAAGTGATCGAGGTGCCCGGCAACGGCATCGCAGTCGATTTCCAGCTGCTCGGGCAAGGTACAATAGAAGCGCGCACCGGCCGACACCCGACTCTTTTGATGGCGAATTGCCGCGTCGAACGCATTGATCGCCGCGCGACCGGCAGCATGGTCGCCGTCGTCCGACACCGGCGGCGGACTCAAATAGACCGTTGCGCAGTCGCCGCACCGCATAACGACGGTGGATTTCAGAGACTGATCGAACGGCCCTGTTACCCCCAGCGTCTCCGCAATATCCGACTCGCACGCCGGACACCGAATCATCAGGGTATCGTCGTCGTGTGCGATCCTGGCGGCTGCCATGTCCTTCATATAACTGATCCCCAGTCATTGCGGTTCGAAAAGTATAGTGTTTTCAATCGAAACCTTACGAATTCCGTTCTATCACTTAACGTAATGCAGCGCGGCATTGATGCGTTCTTTCAGCAGGATTCCACTGCCAGCCAGCATTATCGGCAGTATCAGGAAAACCGTGTATATGATCGACGCGGCGACGGCCGCAGCCGCGG
>JBGTHC010000027.1:0-56265 GCA_041746375.1 Woeseiaceae bacterium | reverse complement strand
GAAATCGGACCGGTATTGCACCGGTTTATTAACGTCAGTATGACTGATCGAAAGTTAAGAGAGAAATATGTCAGATCAAGTAGAAGGCACCGTCAAGTGGTTCAATGATGAAAAGGGGTTCGGTTTCATAGAGCGTGACGGTGGCAAAGATGTTTTTGTTCACCACAGCGCCATTAATTCGACAGGTCGCAGGACCTTGCGCGAAGGCCAGAAGGTAACAATGAAAGTCACACAGGGACAGAAAGGCCCGCAGGCAGAGAACGTAACGCCGCTGTAACTGTTGCTTTTTCGGAATTCCCCAATCGGTTGGACAATCTGCTAGTCGACCGTCCGTCGAATCCGAAATAAATCAGGACCCGAAGTGAGGCTGAACGGCCTCGTTCGGGTCTTTTTTTTTGCGAAAAGTGAAGTGACTGGAAACGAAAAAAGTAAATGGCGCGTGCAGCGTCGATGCAATTGATCCAGAGGAGTTCGGATATGCACCGCAGCAAATTGGGTGGGCTCATAATCGACTGCCAGACCGACGATCTGGAAAAGGCGGCCGACTTCTGGAGTAAAGCGCTGGGCGCCGAATCGACGAGACAACCGGGGCCCGAGAATGCTGCCTATATCCCGCTCGCCATGCGAGAGGATGAACCGTACGTCGAAATACAGCAGGTGACCCATGAATCACGAGTTCATCTCGACATTGAGTCGGACGACATTGAACAGGAAGTTGTAAGGCTCGAGGGACTTGGCGCGCGACGAATCAAATCGATACGGGATTGGTGCGTAATGGAAGCGCCTACAGGTCAACGATTCTGCGTGGTTCCGGTAATTAGCTCCGACTTCGCAGAGAAATCCCGCCGCTGGGAATGACGCCAGCTCGCTGCTGCCGGACCGGCCCTGTCAGCGCGGTTTCTGTTGATACTGATCCACCAGTTCCTGTAGCGAGAGCCAGCGCGACATAGCTTGTTCCAGTTGTGCCTGGGCCGTACTAAGCTGGTCCAATATGGGCTGGACATGACCATGGGGCTGACGGTAGAAGTCTGTGGCTGATACCGTGGCCTCAAGTCGATTCATCTGACCTTCCAAAGTCTCGATCCGCAGCGGTAGCTGCTCGAGTTCGCGTTGTTCGTGGTAGCTGAGCTTGGTAGGTCGCCGTTCGGGCGTCGGCAGGTCGCGTTGCTGCCGACTCCCACCCTGGATTTGCGGCGTGTCTGTATCAGCAAGTGTGCGTCCGTGACGCAGCCACTCGCTGTAACCGCCGACATACTCCTGGATGCGCCCATCTTGCTCGAAAACGATGGTGCTGGTGACAATGTTATCCAGAAACTGCCGGTCGTGGCTGACTACCAGCAGCGTGCCGCCATACACGGTGAGACGTTCCTCCAGTACTTCCAGCGTCTCCAAATCAAGATCGTTGGTGGGTTCGTCCAGAACCAGGAGGTTCGCGGGTCGTGTGAACAGCTTCGCCAGTATGACGCGATTGCGCTCGCCACCGGAGAGCGATCTGACCGGTGTCATCGCGCGTTTCGGGCTGAACAGGAAACCCTTGAGGTAACCGACAACATGACAGTCATTGCCGTCCAGGCGCACGTAGTCCTTGCCGTCACCGACGACATCGGCCACGGACTTTTCCGGGTCCAGAGATGCCCGGAGCTGGTCGAAGTAGGCGATTTCGAGGCCGGTTCCATGTTTGACTGTGCCTGAGTGAGGCGTAAGGTCATGCAGCAACAGCTTCAACAGCGTGGTTTTTCCAACGCCATTGTTGCCAAGTATGCCAATGCGATCACCTCGCATGATCTTGACGGAAAAGTCCCGGATCACGACATCGTCGCCGTATCGGTAACTGATGTTTTTCGCGCGGATGACCTGGCGCCCCGATTGCTCCGCTTCCTCGATGTGTATCCGTGCCGAAGGTTCACGCTCGACACGAGCAGCGCGCGCCGTTCGGAGACGCTGCAAAGCTCGAGCGCGGCCTTCGTTGCGTGTACGCCGAGCTTTTATTCCCTGGCGAATCCAGATTTCCTCCTGTACCAGCTTCTTGTCGAATCGCGCGTTTTCTCGCGACTCGTCTTCCAGGGCTTTTTCCTTGCGGCTTAGATAATTCTCGAAATCGCCCGGCCAACTGGTCAGCAAGCCCCGGTCGATCTCGACAATACGGGTAGCGAGTTTTTGCAGGAACGCACGGTCGTGCGTGATGAACACGACGCTGCCAGCGAAACCGCTGATGATCGATTCAAGCCAGCGTATGGTTGCAATGTCGAGATGGTTCGTGGGCTCGTCGAGAAGCAACAGGTCGGGGCGTTGCACAAGCGCCTGCGCCAGCGCTACGCGACGGCGCCAGCCGCCGGACAATTCCGCCATGCGACTGTCCGATGGCAGGTTCAGCTCACTTATGATGGCCTCAATGCGCTGATTGGCCTGCCAGCCGTCGCGGGCATCGATGCGACGATGCAGCTCCTCAAGTTCGCGCAGACCGGCGGCACCGAGTTCGTTCGTCGATTTCTGTCGATATTCCTCGATGAGGTCTTGAATGTCTTGCAGCCCCGAACCCACGATGTCGCGGACAGTCAGCTCGAGCGCATCGGGCAAGGCCTGGTCGAGCTTGCTCACCGTGAGGCCGCTGCGCCGGACGATCTCGCCGTGATCCACCAGGATTTCGCCGCTGATCAGTTTCAACGTCGTCGACTTGCCGGCCCCGTTGCGGCCTATCAGACACACGCGTTCGCCCGGCTCGAGTGCAAGGTTCGCGTCGATAAGGATGGCCTGTTCGCCAAAGTCGAGCGAGACCTGCTCGAACCGTATAAGGGACATTAAGCTATCTTGTTCATACCACCATTCGGCAGCATACACTTGTCGGTACGGGATTGAAGATTTACAGGTAGCGCCGTATTGTCGGCTCTGCCCGCAGACGGTGCCGGCAAAGGACGAAACGATGGATGACGCACGGCTTATCGATATTGAAATCAAGCTGGCCCACCAGGAACAGGCGATGGCTGAGTTGAACCAGGTTCTGGTCGATCAACAGACCCAGTTAACCCGGCTTGCGCAGCGCTACGAAGTCCTGGTAGAAAAACTGCATTCCCTGTCGCAATCGGAACACGGGGTATCCCCTGATGACGAACGTCCGCCCCATTACTGATCCCGCAGCGATTGCCGGGGACGCGCAAGTGACGCAACCTTCGCGCGCTATGCAGATTGCCTGGATAGCGGTATTCGCATCCGTGTTCATCTGGTCAGCCGTGGGCCCCAAGGATTATCCGACCTGGCTGCTCGAGGTGGTACCGGCCGTCATCGCAGCGGTGATCCTCTGGTTTACGCGCCGCGGCTATCCCCTGACGCGTCTTCTCTATCTCCTGATTCTGGTTCATTGCATCATTCTTATTGTCGGCGGGCACTACACTTACGCGGAAGTTCCCGCTTTCGACTGGATTCGCGATACGTTCGGACAGCAGCGCAACAACTACGACAAGCTTGGTCACTACGCACAGGGATTCGTGCCCGTAATGGTCGCCCGCGAAATCTCGATACGCAACGCGATTTTTTCGACAGCAGCGTGGCGCAATTTTTTTATTGTCAGCACGTGTCTGGGCATCAGCGCTTTCTACGAGCTGATTGAATGGGGCGTTGCTCTCATGTCGGAGGAGGCCGCGGACTCGTTTCTCGGCACTCAGGGTTACATCTGGGATACGCAGTCCGACATGGGATGGGCACTTGTCGGCGCGATCACCGCATTGCTCATTCTCTCCCGCCTGCATGATCGGCAATTGAAGGAAGCCGGCTTTGTCAAATAGCCCGGCTGCGCACCCGTGTTACCGGGTCGTTCCTGCCGCGAGAGTGCACGTCGAAGCTATTGCGCCGATCGAACAGGCGGCTGCCGCGCGATTTCCGCACGAGTATCTCCCGGGAGAGTTGCGGTACATGGTTACCGACTTCGCAACGCTGCGGGAAGCACAAGGCGCCGGCCGACTGTGGATTGCTGTCGACGAGCGCGATCGCCCGGTGGGCTTTGCGCTGGCCGAGGAGCTGGCGGACGAATTGTACCTTTGCGAGATGGATGTTCACCCCGATCACGGGCAACGAGGAATCGGGACGCAACTCGTTGAAACCGTGATCGCCTGGGCCCGTCTGCATGAGTTCCCGGCCCTGTCGCTGCTCACTTTTCGACACCTGCCGTGGAATGCGCCGTTCTACGCGAATTTCGGCTTCAAGCTCCTCTCAATGGCAGAGCTCGGACCGGAACTCGCCGGGTTCCTGGCCGAAGAAGCCGACGTGGGTATTGACCCGTCGAAGCGCGTCGGTATGCGCTTGCATCTCGGTTGCGCTTGCGGATGACTCCGACGTGAGACAGCGACCATGAGACCTAGACGATGTGCCTCCTGGCCGAGACCGCCGATCGTGTACCTGCGCTGGTAACGCCAATGCCGGTTTACGCGCGATGCGACCTGCTGGCCGGCCCTGACGGGCGATTACTGCTCATGGAGCTCGAGTTGATCGAGCCATCGATGTACCTGCGCATGCATCCGGATGCCCCGGAAAGGTTTGCAGTCGCATTTGACCAATACGTATCGTCTGAAACTTGAATTTTTGCCGTGCAACCCGTTTTGTTGCATGCTGCTGCAGCCGATCATGCACAGGGTGGAATAAAAAATGACAATCCTGGTAATCGTTAACCTGCTGGTCTTTTTCGCCTGCGTCGCACTGCTGACCAGGCTCAAAAGTCCACGCTTCTCGCTGGCTCAGAGAATTCTCGCCGGGCTGGTTGCCGGTGTTTTCTACGGCCTTGCATTGCAGCTTTTTTATGCGGGTAATCCGGATGCCATACAGGAAACCCTGAAGTGGACGAATGTAGTCGGCAGCGGCTATGTGAGTTTGCTGCAGATGGTAATCATGCCGCTGGTGCTGGTGATGATGATTGCAGCAGTTGTGCGTATGCGGGAGGTTGCGGCGCTGGGCAAGATTGGCGGCCTGGTGATCGGCATACTGGTCACGACAACGATGATTGCAGCACTGGTCGGAATCGGCATCGTCAATGTATTCGACCTTACAGCAGAAGGCCTGACTGAAGGGGCCAGGGAGCTCGAGCGCGCCCAAGCGCTGGTGGTACGGCAGGAAAGTATTGCCAGCCTGACCCTGGCAGACATGCTGGTGCGCTTCATTCCCTCCAACGTGTTTCTGGACCTGACCGGTGCGCGACCCACGTCGATTATTGCCGTCGTCATTTTCGGTATATTGTTCGGTATCGCCGCGCTTCAGGTTGGCAAGGACGATGCCGTGCGCGGCGAGGCTATCAGCCGTTTCGTAATGACCGCGCAGGAAATCATTATGAAGCTGGTGCGCATCATCATGGCGCTGACACCCTACGGAATACTTGCCCTGATGACCAAGGTGGTGGCAGGTTCAAATGCCGCCGATATCCTGAATTTGTTCACGTTCGTCGTGGCATCCTACATCGCAATCGCCATCATGTTTGTCGTGCACGCTGCATTGCTCATGTTAAATGGCGTGAACGTCGCCGATTACTTTCGCAAAGTGTGGCCGGTTCTTACCTTTGCGTTCTCGTCACGGAGTTCGGCAGCGACGATACCGCTGAACGTTGAAACGCAGGTCGAACAACTAAAAGTGCCTACACCCGTTGCCAATCTGTCGGCGACTTTCGGATCTACCATCGGGCAGAATGGCTGTGCTGGTATCTATCCGGCGATGCTTGCCACGATGATTGCGCCGACTATGGGCATCGACCCGATGGCACCAGCGTTTATTGCAGCTTTGGTCGGTATCGTCGCGATCAGTTCATTCGGCGTGGCCGGCGTCGGCGGCGGTGCGACTTTCGCAGCGCTGGTAGTCCTGCCGGCCATGGGTTTTCCGGTGACCCTTGCCGCCCTGTTGATCTCGATCGAGCCGTTGATCGATATGGCGCGCACGGCATTGAATGTGAATGGCGCCATGACAGCGGGAGTCATCACGGGCCGACTCGTCAAGAATCTGCCGCAGGATGAATTACGGCCAAGCGTGCAATCCACCGCCTGATCGCGGTAGCGGGCCATTTGCTCAGCGAGCTGCGCGCTTTCCTTTCGCTACCCGGCGCAACAACGGTCGCAGATATTCGCCCGTAAATGAGTCTGCGTTTGCAGCGACGTCCTCGGGTGTCCCGGTGGCGATGATACGACCACCGCCATCGCCGCCTTCAGGTCCGAGGTCAATGACCCAGTCCGCGGTCTTTATGACGTCGAGATTGTGTTCGATGACGACGACCGTATTGCCTTTGTCACGAAGGCGGTGGAGCACCAGCAGAAGTTGCTCGATATCGTGAAAGTGCAGCCCGGTCGTCGGTTCGTCGAGAATATAGAGTGTGCTGCCGGTGTCGCGCTTCGACAATTCGCGAGCGAGCTTGACGCGTTGCGCTTCACCGCCCGACAGAGTCGTCGCGTTCTGTCCCAGGCGGATATACGACAGGCCGACATCCAGCAATGTCTGCAGCTTTTTCGACACCACCGACACATTGCGAAAGTACTCGAGCGCATCTTCGACCGTCATCTCCAGCACTTCGTGAATATTCTTGCCTTTGTAGCGGACCTCCAGCGTTTCACGGTTGTAACGCATGCCGCGGCAGACATCGCACGGGACGTAGATATCCGGCAGGAAGTGCATTTCCACCTTGATTACGCCGTCACCCTGGCAGGCCTCGCAGCGACCACCTTTGACATTGAAGCTGAAGCGACCCGGCATATAGCCCCGTGAACGGGCTTCCTGAGTACCCGCGAACAACTCGCGAATTGGCGTGAACAAGCCACTGTAGGTTGCCGGATTGGAACGCGGCGTGCGACCTATCGGGCTCTGGCTGATGTCGATGACGCGATCGATCTGCTCGAGCCCCGCAATGTGCTCGTAAGGCGCCGGATTCCGGCTCGCGCGATTGAGTGTTTCGGCAACGGCTTTGTAGAGCGTGTCATTGACGAGCGTCGATTTGCCGGACCCGGAGACGCCCGTGACGCAGGTCATCAGGCCTATTGGTATCGATACATCGACTGACTTCAGGTTGTTTCCGCGCGCGCCCTTGATGGTCAGTTGGCGTTTTCTATCCGCCCGTACACGTTTGTCCGGCAGCGCGATGGAACGGCGACCTGAAAGATACTGGCCAGTCAGCGATTGTGCATTCTGCTTGATTTCTTCCGGCGTGCCGGTAGCCACCACGCGTCCGCCGTGCACGCCGGCGCCCGGGCCCAGGTCGACGACATAGTCGGCCGCCATGATGGCCTCCTCATCGTGCTCGACGACGATAACCGTATTACCGATATCGCGGAGATGCAGCAGGGTACCAAGCAGGCGCTTGTTGTCGCGCTGGTGCAGGCCTATGGATGGCTCGTCGAGTATGTACATGACACCGACGAGACCGGAACCAATCTGGCTTGCCAGCCGGATCCGCTGCGCCTCACCGCCGGACAGGGTTTCGGCACTGCGATTAAGCGACAGGTAATCGAGGCCAACGTCACTGAGAAAGCCCAGCCGGTCGCCGATTTCCTTGACGATCTTGTCGGCGATCGTACCGCGCCAGCCACTCAGTTTGAGTTGCCTGAAAAACGCCCGGGCATGACCCACCGACATATCGCTGATCTCCGGCAGCGACAGGTCGGTGACAAACACATTACGGGCGGAACGATTCAGACGCGTGCCGTTGCACTCCGGGCAAGGCTGGCTGTTGAGGAATCGTGTCAGCTCCTCGCGCACGGCACTCGATTCGGTCTCGCGAAACCGTCGTTCCAGATTGGGAATGACACCCTCGAAACGATGCCGCTGGCGAATCTCCAGCCCGCGGGCATTTGCGTAATGAAATTCGATCTTCTCCTTGCCGCTGCCGGACAGGATAATTTCGCGAAACCTCTCGGGCAATTCGTTGAATGGCGTTTCGATGTCGAACTTGTAGTGTTCCGCAAGGCTCTGGATCATCTGGAAATAGTAGGTGGTCTTGCGATCCCATCCGCGGATCGCACCGCCCGCCAATGACAGGTCCGGATTGACCACGACGCGTGACGGATCAAAAAACTGTTTTACGCCCAGGCCGTCGCATCCGGGACAGGCGCCGCTTGGGTTGTTGAATGAGAACAGCCGCGGCTCGAGTTCCGTCAGGCTGTAACCGCAGATATTGCAGGCGAATCGGTCCGAGAAAAGCAATTCTTCCTTGCCGCTGTCATCCATGAATGCGATGCGGGCAACGCCGTCGGCGAGGCGCAAGGCGGTTTCAAAGGACTCCGCAAGTCGCAACCGGATGTCGTCTTTCACTTTGAAGCGATCGACCACGGCATCGATGGAATGCTTGCGGCGCAGGTCGAGCTTCGGCGGATCATCGAGTTCATACACCTCACCGTCGATGCGGGCGCGAATAAAGCCCTGCGCCTGCAGATCCTGCATCAACTGTACGTACTCTCCCTTGCGTTCCTGCACCACGGGCGCGAGTAACATGAGGCGCGTGCCTTCGTCGAGTTCCAGAACCTGATCGACCATCTGGCTCACCGTCTGTGCCTCGAGGGTGATACCGTGATCCGGGCAACGCGGCGTCCCTGCTCGTGCGTACAGCAGTCTGAGGTAATCGTGTACTTCGGTTACCGTGCCGACGGTCGAGCGGGGATTGTGGGAGGTTGATTTCTGTTCGATGGAAATTGCCGGCGACAGCCCGTCGATATGGTCGACGTCGGGCTTCTCCATCATCGACAGAAACTGCCGTGCATAGGCCGACAATGATTCGACATAGCGTCGCTGACCTTCCGCGTAAATGGTATCGAACGCCAACGACGATTTACCGGACCCCGACAGGCCGGTAAAGACGATGAGTTGGTCCCGTGGCAGGCTCAGATCGATGTTTCTGAGGTTATGCGTACGCGCGCCACGGATATCTATGGTTTTCACTGAGCGGATTTCATGAAGGGATTTCAACTATTGGGTTGTGCTGTCTTCGCGGGACAACCTGCTAATATACGCCGCCGCGTCACATCAGCGCAAAGGCAGCCCGGAAAAAGCCGGCATGCCGTCATGTGGCACGTCGCGACAAATTCAGTTTAATGAGCACGCTATCCACAGAATCGGTCGCTGGTCTGCTGCACGCTGAGCGCCGGGCGACAATGGTCGTCGCATCCGTCGCGATGCTGCGCATGTTCGGCCTGTTCGCCCTGTTGCCGGTTATGTCGTTGTTTGCCGGGAGTCTTGACGGTGCTACGCCGACGCTGGTCGGACTCGCCGTGGGCGGCTATGGGCTCACCCAGGCACTACTGCAGATACCGTTCGGTGCATTATCCGATCGCGTCGGCAGGGTTCCAGTAATTCTGGGCGGCCTGTTGTTATTCGTTGCCGGTAGCGTTATTGCGGCGCTAAGCACGTCGATCTACGGCGTCATCGCGGGTCGGCTGCTGCAGGGTGCCGGTGCTGTTTCGGCGACCCTGTCGGCACTCCTCGCGGACGCGACCCGGGCCGAGGTCCGTACCCGATCAATGGCCGTGCTCGGAATCGGCGTCGGCATGTCCTTTCTGCTGGCACTGATTGCGGGTCCTGTCATTGCCGCAGAATTCGGTGTGCGGGCCCTGTTCTGGATGGCCGCCGGACTGGCCGGCGTTGCTGCGCTGACGTTGCGTGCCCTCCCACGCGGCATTGCACTGCAACAGCCGAGAGAGGTAGCGCCGCTGACGGCGGCGTTCAAGCCGGCACTGCTGCAGCTCGACCTCTACATATTCCTGCTGCACGTTCTCCTGACCGCGAATTTCGTGGCACTGCCCTACCTGCTCAACCTCAGAGTGGATCTGCCGATTGGCGATCACTGGCAGGTGTACGTCGCCGCATTGCTTCTGTCTCTGGCGGTTGCGGTGCCGTTGATTCTCGCTGACGGCCGCCGCGACAGGAACGGCACGATTGCAATTGCCGTCATGCTGTTGCTCGCCGGGCAGTTGCAACTGGCCTTCGGCGGGCTCGGACAATGGTCGGTCGTCGCCGGGCTTGCGCTGTTCTTCGCGGGCTTCAATTTTCTGGAAGCCGGGCTGCCGGCGCGGCTTTCCATTCGAGCCGATGGCAACCTTCGCGGTGCCGCGCTCGGAGTCTTTGCCAGTTCCCAGTTCTTTGGCATCTTCGTTGGCGGGCTGCTGGGTGGACGTTTGCTTGAACACGGTGACCCAACGAGCGTGTTTCTTGGCGGTGCTTTGATTGCGGCGTTCTGGCTCATTGCCCACGGCTCCGGCGGCGTTGTGGGCAAGCGCGGCGACTGATCGCCAACAGGCAACAGAATCAGGCCGAAACCGCTGGAAATCAGGGTGGCTTTTGCAGGCTCAGGCTCTACAATATGCAGCCCTCGCCGGCGGCAGTGGGCGGCTGACCGACCGTGCGGCGCAGACCGCCGAACTTAAACAAGCAACTCAATCAGGTGACCAAATATGGCCCGAGGCGTCAACAAAGTGATCATTATCGGCAATCTCGGACAGGATCCGGATACGCGCTATATGCCCAGCGGGTCTGCGGTCACGAACCTGCGGGTGGCGACCAATGAATCCTGGAAAGACAAGCAGACCGGTGAACAGAAGGACCGCACGGAATGGCACAGCATTGCCATGTTCGGCCGACTGGCGGAGATCTCTGCCGAGTACCTGCGCAAGGGCTCGCAGGTCTACATCGAGGGCAAGTTGCGCACCCGCAAATGGCAGGACAAGCAGGGCAATGATCGCTATACGACCGAAATCGTTGCCGATGAAATGCAGATGCTGGGAGGGCGCTCCGGCGCCGGCGCGCCGGCCATGAACGACCGTGGTGACTCTGCCGACCCTGGCGCCTCCGGCGATTCGCGGCCACCGCCGCGTTCATCCACCGACGACTTCGACGACGATATTCCTTTCTAGCGAACACGAAAACAGGATTAAGTCGAGATAGATTGAATAGCCTCCGTAACCGGGGGCTTTTTCTTTGTATCTGCAACCGATGCAGATGAGAATTCTATGGCCTCAGTCACGCTGCTGACCACCACCTGGGCTGGGGATGCCCGGCAGTTCGGCATGCTTCGAGCTTCCCTGCGGCGCTCGGCACTTTTCGCGCTGCCGCACCATGTCGTTATACATACCGAGGATCGAGCGAGGTTCTCAGAACACGTATCGGAAGTGCATCTGCAGTCCACGTCCGAGTGTCTTCCCGGTAATCTGGAAGCAGCACGATGCCTGGCCCGTGCCTGGCAAAGCCGCGTGGGCCGAGCTGGCAGCAAATGGATCGGCAGCCTGACGCGCTTGATCGGCAGCCCGGACTGGCCACGATATCTCGGCTGGCAGATGCAGCAGATCAGCAAGCTGGCGAGTATCGCGCAGATTCAATCTGACACAGTGTTGGTGCTCGATTCCGACGTCGTGGTCACGCCGCAGGCACGCGTTGACGATTACCTGCATCCAGGTCAGACCGTCTGCATCGAGCTATTGCAGCCCGCCGGTAGCGCAAGGGGCAAGGTGCGCAAATGGAATCGCGAGGCTCACCGAGTGCTCGACGTGCCCTTCGACCCTGCCGCACCAGTCGATCTGTATTTCGACACGCCGTTTCCAACCCACCCGGCCAGTGTCCGCGCGATGATGAACTGGCTCGAGAATCGCTATCAGTGCCCATGGTGGAACGCCATCCTCGCTCAACCTCCGCGACGCTGGTCTGAGTTCGCGACTTACCGGCTGTTTCTGCGCCATCACCCGCCCGACTGCGGCGTGAACTGGCAGTCGCCGGCTCTGACGCGCTATGTCTTTGAAGCCGCCGACGCGGCAGCAGTGATCGCCCGGGTACGCGACCTGATGGCAGAGCCGGATTGCCACTACATCACCCTGCATTCACAGAGCAGCGGCCGCGGCCTCTGGGATGCCGATGAAATTATTCCGCAAGTCAGGGCACTCATAGACGAGTTGCCGGTCCCTTTAAAGCATTAGGAAATAACGATCAGCGGAGCTGATCGATGCCATGCGCCGTCCAGGATACCCCCTCGCGCTCGTTTCGCTGGCGCAGGGCCTTGTTGCCGGCCACCCGTGCCGGATCGACATAGTTCCGGGCATGATCCAGGTGCACACAGATAGCGCTATACCAGAGCAACCGCCCACGTATACCGGCATTGTTCAGTCGCACTCCGAACTCCCGGTCTTCGCCGCCCCATGGCATCCGTTCGTCGAACCCGTTGACGCGCAGGATGTCCTCAAGCCAGACGGACGCGTTGGAGCCCTTGAATCTGCAGCGTACGGGCGTCAGTCGATTCAACCAGCGCGCCTGGGCCGGGGTCGCCCGCAACTTGAGCGTCTTGCGTGTGCGCGGCAAACCATGCGCGTGTAGCCAGCGCGTATCGAAACAGCGGCCGTTCGCGATATCGTCCGGCGTAATCGCCTCGCTCAGCGCCAGGGGAAGTTTGTAATAGCTGCCGGAGAGAAACTCACCGGGACACGCCGACGCGGCATGCACCGCGAGGAAATCACGGCGCGGTATGCAGTCGCCATCGGAAAACACCAGGTAAGAGGATTGCCCCTGGCGCGCGACCTCCAGGACCGCCTTGTTGAGAATGCGGCACTTGCGGAAGCCGTCGTCTTCCTGCCAAACGTGGGTAAGCTTGAGCCCCGTTTGTGCCCGCATCCTGTCGATAACCGCCGCGGTCTCCGGCCCGGAGCCATCATCGGCGACGACAATATCGAAGTCGCGGGAGCTCTGGTGGCTGTAACCCCAGAGGACTTTCTCCAGCCACCGGGGAGAATTGTAGGTCGAGAGAATAACGCTCAGTTGCATGCTTAGTGCTTCTTCTTGTCGCCCGACAGGCGGCGCAGAGCCAACTCCAGGCTACTGAGTTTTTTCAAAAGGCGGTGACCCTGCAGCGGGTAGTATTGCCAGGGGCGCCGGAGGGGTGTCTCGCCTTCCAGGGTTAGAAAGTCCTCGGCCACTGGCAGCACGGTGGAATCCCGCTCCATGAGCCGCCGCTCTGCGGCCGCATCCAGGGGCTTGTAGGGATAGAAGCCACAGGCACTCACGCGTTCGGCGTGACGCAAGGCCAACGTCTTGCGTTTGCCCCGCCAGGCAGGCGCGTTGGGTAACCACATCAGGAAGGGAGCGCGCAGCTGCCCCATCGGTGGATAAAGCGCGGCGGCCTGGCGTTCGTTCTTGGGCTCCGAGAGTGCAAATCGCCAGCCATCGGCCGCCAGGCGCCGGGGGCTGAAAACACAAACATCAGAATAGTAGCGGCCCACGCTTGCTGCACTTTCTACACGAACGTAGTACGGGTTGTCACCACTCGCTACCAGGGTGCGGCGATCCATATCGCGAGTCCCGCTTTTCAGGAAACAGGGCTGCAGAAATGCCGGCCCCCCAGGGTCATTACAGTGCGTCACAAACGCCTTCAACTCCTCGTCCCCGGGGGCTCGCAGCATTTGCATGTCATCCTGAAGGAAGCAGAGCAACCCGGCCTCTCCGAGGGCATCCAGCGTGCGCTGCATGTTCGCATACAGGCCGCCATGCTTGCCTGCGGCGCTGGCTGAGCCGCGCATTACCTGGCAGTTTTCGCTCAGAGACGCCAGGATCGTGCGCGTCTCCGGGTCATCGCTGTCATCGTCGATGACGCAAACCGGATCGCTCGTCAACCGCTGCACAGAGCGCACCGCGTTGCGCAAAAATTCACCACGATTGTATGAAAAAATGCAGTAGATGATCCGACTCAAAAGCAACCCCCCCCGGCGCTGGCGCCAACGTCCGGGCAACTTGAACTATTATCCGCGCACGTACCCTTGCCGGATCACTGGCGTATTATCGGCAGCTCAACGCCGATGGCAATGCGAGACAATACATTCTCATGCCGCTACCACCACTGAGTACATTCATCACAACCTCGCTGTTCGGCCACCGGATTACGGTCTTCAACAACGACCATATCGGCAAGAAAATACGCAAAACAGGGCTCTACGAGAAGGAGAACGTAGAGTTTTGCCTCGATCTTCTCCGGCAACTGGAAGAACCGGTCGTTATGGACATCGGTGCCAACATTGGCAACCATGCGCTGGCGTTTTCCACCGTGGCGGCTTGCGTCCACGCCTTCGAGCCATTGCCCCCGGTCTTCGATATCCTGCAACAGAACATCCGGCAGAATGACATTGGCAATATCCTCGCCCACGCCCTCGCCCTGTCAGACGAAAATGGTGAGTCTGTTATCCACATGGTCAGCGATCGCAATATCGGCGCCTCGAGCTTCGAGAAACCTCCCCACCTGTCTTCCCGGGCGCTCTGCGTGACCAAACGCAGGGGAGACGACATCGTTAACGAACTGGGGCTGGAACGTATCGACCTGCTCAAGATAGACGTGGAATCCCACGAGGCCTTCGTACTCAACGGACTGGAGCAATCGATCAGGCGTTTTCGGCCCCTCATCATTATGGAATGGAACGACCCGTCTTCAGTGAAGCGGTTGCGGGGCAGCGCCATCATGGGCTGGTTCGAGCAGCACTATCACACCTATGTCATCTGCAAGAGCAGCGAACGCATCTATTGGGAGGGCGCCCGTTGCCCTGCCGTAAGACGAATACTGGCACGGCTGCGCGGCTCTCCCGCCGTGGGGCTGCGCCCCTTTGACCCGGCAAGGGTTCACAAAAACATCCTGATGGTGCCGCGCGACAGCGTCGTGGCACGCCGCCTCCAGGCGGAAGGTCGGGTTTCCGCAAACCGGCTGGCCTCCTCTTCGGGGAAGGATCAACAGTTGCGAATTAGCGTTCCTCCGAACGGCGGCTGCGGCTATACTTGTTTCGAATTCAATCACATGTGTATAAAACCGTTTTGACATTTCGTCGTGAGTGGCAGGCATCGTGAGTGGCAAGCTTTACATCAAGACGTTCGGCTGCCAGATGAACGAGTACGATTCGGAAAAAATGGCCGACGTACTGCGCGCGTCGCATGGCTACGAACTCACCGCAACGCCTGAAGAAGCGGATGTGCTGTTGGTAAATACCTGCTCGATTCGCGAAAAGGCACAGGAAAAAGTCTTCTCACAGCTGGGGCGCTGGCGCGAATTCAAGGAACAAAAGCCGGAATTGCTGATCGGCGTTGGCGGTTGTGTTGCGAGTCAGGAGGGCGAGGGCATTACCCGCCGTGCCCCGTTCGTGGACATGGTGTTTGGTCCGCAAACGCTGCATCGCCTGCCGGCAATGGTCGACGAGGTACGCAGCCTGGGGCGCCCGGTGGTCGATATCTCGTTTCCGGAGATCGAGAAATTCGATTGCCTGCCCGAGCCGCGAGCTATGGGTCCGACGGCATTCGTGTCGGTAATGGAAGGTTGCAGCAAGTACTGCAGCTTTTGTGTCGTGCCGTATACGCGAGGCGAAGAAATCAATCGACCGGTCGATGACGTAATCGCAGAAATTGTGTCGTTGTCCTTGCAGGGTGTGCGCGAAGTAAATCTGCTCGGTCAAAACGTGAACGCGTATCGTGGACTGATGCACGACGGCAAGCTCGCTGATCTGGCAACCCTGATTTATTACGTTGCGGCGATTGACGGTATCGAGCGGATTCGCTTTACGACTTCACATCCGGTGGAATTTACCGACAGCCTGATTCAGGCGTACGCGGAGGTGCCGAAGCTTGCCAACTTCCTGCACCTGCCGGTACAACATGGTTCTGATCGCATCCTCGCCCGCATGAAGCGCGGTCACACGTGTGTGGAGTACAAGCAGAAGATTCGCCGCTTGCGGAAGGTGCGGCCGGATATTTCCATTTCGTCCGATTTCATCGTCGGTTTTCCAAGCGAAAACGACGCCGATTTTGCTGCAACGATGCAACTCATCGACGAGATTGCTTTCGATCAGTCATTCAGCTTTGTGTACAGCCCGCGTCCGGGCACTCCGGCGGCTGCTTTACCGGACAAGACACCGCAGTCGGTTAAAAAGGAGCGACTGCTTATCTTGCAGGCACGCATAAACGAGCATGCCAGGGCCATCAGCGAGAAGATGGTCGGCCGGGTCGAGACGGTTCTGGTGGAGCGAATGTCTCGAAAAAACCAGGCGCAGGTGGCAGGGCGAACCGAGAATAACCGCTGGGTCAATTTCGTTGCGGATGTCTCCTGTATCGGGCAATTTGTCGACGTCGTCGTCACCGAAGCCATGCCAAATTCGTTGCGTGGGCGCATCATATCACCATGCCAGGCAATGGCCGGGGCCGGGTGACACTCAAAACGGCTCGCGGGCACAAATCCGCAATCTATTCCATGTCACAATGGTTCAATGTAATCTTGGTACAGGTGATTCCGACGCGGCACTATACGAAGAGAATCACCAAGAGAATTTTGCGAGAGGTCTGACAACCCACCATTGAACGCTGTACAAGTATCTCAGGACATCGTCCTCGAACCCGACGACAATAACCGCCTTGCCAATCTCTGCGGCCAATTTGACGAGCACCTGCGACAGATAGAGCGTCGTCTGAGTGTCGAAATTGCCAGTCGCGGAAACCGCTTCCGAATTACCGGTCAACCAGGAGCTGCAAAGCTCGGTGGCGACGTTTTGCGTTCACTGTTCAAGTTAAGCGGCAAGGAAAGTATCGATGCCGAACGGGTGCATATTTGCCTGCGGGAGTCCGTAATGAGAGACGCTGAAGTGGCCGGTTCGGAGGTGCTTTCCGATGACCCGGAAAGCGGCGACGTCGAGATTCAGACGCGCCGCAAACTCGTTCGTGCCCGAAGCGCCAATCAGCGAGCCTACCTGCAGGGTATCCGTAATCATGACCTCGCGTTTGGCATCGGACCAGCCGGTACAGGCAAGACCTATCTCGCTGTCGCCAGCGCAATTGATGCATTGGAAAACGAGGAGGTGAGGCGCCTGATTTTAGTGCGGCCGGCGGTCGAGGCCGGCGAAAGGCTGGGATTTTTACCGGGCGACTTGTCACAAAAAGTGGATCCGTACCTGCGTCCGATGTACGACGCGTTGTTCGACATGCTCGGGCCGGAACAGGTTGCCCGACTGATCGAGCGCAACGTCATAGAAGTTGCGCCGCTTGCTTTCATGCGCGGTCGCTCGCTCAACGAGTCATTCGTGATTCTGGATGAGGCACAAAACACCAGCGTGGCGCAGATGAAGATGTTCCTGACGCGCATCGGCTTCGGCTCGCGTGCTGTCGTTACAGGCGATATTACGCAGATCGACCTGCCGTCGGGTGAGCAATCCGGCCTGATCAATGCTGCCAGGATTCTCAGTGATGTAGAAGGTATTTCGTTCACGTATTTTACGCCGGGCGATGTCGTCCGGCACGAGCTGGTGCAGCGGATTGTGGAAGCGTACGAGGCCGACGGCGGCAAGCCGCCACCGGAGACGAAGCGCTAGCCGGACGTTGTCAGGCTGTCTGCACCCTTGATGCAAACGGCGCAAGAAAGTCCGGCGCGAAAATGAACGTCACACTGCAAGTCGAGATACAGATCGCCGGCGATGCGCCCGGATTACCTGAGGAGCAGGTAGTACGCGACTGGCTGGAGCAAACAATCAGCGCCGTTGCGCCGGACCAGCGGCGGAGTTTCGTACTGGTTGTACGCGTGGTTGACGAACCGGAAAGCCGTGAGCTGAATAATCGCTACCGGCAAAAAGACAAGGCAACCAACGTACTCGCTTTTCCAGGAGCGCCAGCCAGTGATTTTCCCGACGTGCCCGCGGCGGTCGTCGAGGAGCTCGGAGATCTCGTACTGTGCGGTTCAGTGATCGCCCGGGAAGCGGCGGAACAAGGCAAGAGCGAGGCCGCTCACTGGGGCCATATGCTTGTACACGGTACACTGCATCTGCTCGGCTACGATCATGAATCGACCCGGCAGGCAGAACGAATGGAAAGACTGGAGACCAGCATACTGGCCAGTCGGGGATTTGACGATCCCTATGCGTAACGGTAAACAAAAGGAATGAACGACAAACCTCCCAGTACCAACGGCACCGGGTCAACCGGAGTATGGAAGCGCCTTGTGCGCGCCATCAAGGGTGAACCCTGGAGCCGCGAAGAATTCCACGATTTGCTGCAGCAGGCCGATAGCGTCTTCGACCCCGAAGAAAAGGACATGCTGCAGGGCGTTCTTGAAGTCGCCGAAACACAGGTGCGCGAAGTCATGGTGCCACGATCGCAAATGGTGGTAATCGAGCGCAACCAGGGACTCGACGAGATGCTGAAGGTCATCGTCGACTCCGGACATTCGCGTTTTCCCGTCATCGGCGAGGATCGTGACGAAGTCCTGGGCGTCCTGCTGGCCAAGGACCTGCTGCGTTATTTCGGCAACGAGCCCCGCGGTGACCTGCGAATTGAAGACTATCTGCGCGCCGCGGCCGTTATTCCTGAATCGAAGAGACTTAATGCATTGCTGAAAGAGTTTCGCGATAGCCATAACCACATGGCTATCGTAGTCGATGAGTATGGCGGCGTATCGGGATTGCTGACCATCGAAGACGTATTGGAAGAAATTGTCGGTGAAATCGACGATGAACACGATCCCGAGGAAGTGGATTTCATCCAGGACGAGGGCGAGCGCGAAGGACGCGTAACTTACCTCGTGCGTGCCCTGACGCGCATCGAGGACTTCAATGAGTACTTCGGCAGCCAGCTGCCCGACGACGATTACGATACGATCGGCGGGCTGGTCATGCACGAACTCGGTCGCTTGCCCCGTCGTGGAGAGAAACTCACCTCCCATGGATTTGATTTCCGCGTCATGAAAGCGGATCGGCGTCGCATCGATACCGTGCAGGTGCAACGGGCAGTCAATCCCTAGTAGATTTCCCTTGTCGCCGTAATAGAGCGCGCCGTGCGACAGCGGGGATCGTGAGAAATTTCATGTCGACAGGCCATGATTCAATGCGCCGCTTGCTTGACGCCGGTCCGTGGGCTGTGAGCATTGCGTACTTTGTCGCCGGCTCGATATTCACGCTTTCGTTTGCACCGCTCGGTTGCTACGTACTGGCGCCACTGCTTGTGTTGCCGTTACTCATGGCCTGCCTGTACAAGCCGCCGCGTGTTGCCGCGCGATACGCATTCTGGTTCGGATTCGGACTATTCCTGTTCGGCACCTATTGGCTATACACCTCCATACACGTTTTCGGCCAGGCCCCGCTGTGGATCGCCATTGTACTGATGCTGGGCCTAGTCGTTATCATGGCCGGCTGGTTTGCGGCGGTTGGCTGGCTTACCGCAACGCTCGCGCGTGGTGATGCGCGGCGTCTCGTGCTGGTTGCGCCGGCCGCCTGGGTTGCTGTCGAATGGTTTCGCGGCTGGTTCCTGACCGGATTCCCCTGGCTCAGTCTCGGCTACGGGCAGATTGACTCACCGCTGGCCGGATGGCTGCCGGTCATTGGTGTCTACGGTGTCTCTTTTCTCGCCGTCGCCAGCGCCGCCACATTCGTGCTGGCCCTCGCAACGTCAGGACGTTCGAGGCAGCTTGCCGTGGTAGTGACCGTACTGCCGTGGCTGGCCGGTGCCATCCTGTCGCAGGTGACGTGGACCCGCCCTGCCGGACCGGCCCGTACCGCGACGATCGTACAGGGCGGCATCTCCCAGGATCGCAAATGGTTGCCCGAACAGTACGACGCTACGCTCGCGCTGTACCGCGCATCCGTGGCAGCGCACCCTGAAAGTGACCTGATTCTGTGGCCCGAAGTGGCCCTGCCTGCTGCGATCGACCAGGTGAACGACTACCTCGAATCATTCCGGCCAGAATTGCTCGCCAGCGGCCGGTCGCTGTTACTCGGCATCCTCGAACGAGACGGCGACAATATCTATAACAGCGTGCTCATGCTGGATGGACAACAGCGCCAGATCTATCGCAAAAGACACCTCGTCCCGTTCGGCGAGTTTTTCCCGGTGCCGGAGCAGGTGCGCGAATGGATGCGACTGATGAGCCTGCCCTACACCGATATGTCGCCCGGCGATGCGGAGCAGCCACTGCTTGTCACTAACAACGGCCAGCAGCTCGCCGTCGCCATTTGCTATGAAGATGCCTACGGCGCCGAACAGCTCTACGCGCTGCCCGCTGCCAGCCTGCTGATCAATGTCAGTAACGATGCGTGGTTCGGCGAGTCCATTGCCCCGCACCAGCATCTGGAGATTGCGCGCGTGCGCTCGCTGGAAGCCGGGCGCTTCACCATTCGCGCAACCAACAACGGTATCAGTGCTTTTATCGGACCGCGTGGCGAGATTCTCGAGACGGCTCCGCAATTCCGGTTTGCAACCCTCACCAGGGACATCATGCCGATGGGTGGTGCGACACCGTATGTCGTGCTCGGTAACTGGCCGGTCCTTATTGTCGCCGGCGGCATCCTTGCCTGGTTCGGTTGGCGTCGTTGGTATGCCTAGCAGCCACCTGTTCCTGGCGGGCTCGCTCCCGACAGATGCTGCGCACGCTGCTGCGAAGGACGACGGAAACCGCTATCCTTCCTCGCTCTCCACAGGTTTTGATTCGACTCCCGACAGCAGCAGGCAATGACTGAGCAGTACGAACCAGAGACGGTAGAACAGGAAGCACGTGAATATTGGGCGACCAATCGCAGCTTTGAGGTTGAGGAGGAAACCGGGCGTGAAAAGTTCTATTGCCTGACGATGTTTCCGTATCCCAGCGGACAATTGCACATGGGGCACGTTCGAGTCTTCACCATTAATGATGTGATTGCGCGCTACCAACGCATGCAGGGCAAGCACGTGCTACAACCAATGGGATGGGATGCGTTCGGTATGCCGGCGGAGAACGCGGCAATTCAGCGCGGTGTTCCGCCCGCGAAATGGACTTACCAGAATATCGATTATATGCGCGGCCAGTTGCAGCGCCTGGGGTACGGTTATGACTGGACGCGTGAGGTCACGACCTGCCGTCCTGAGTACTACCGCTGGGAACAATGGCTGTTCACAAAGCTCTTCGAGAAAAGGCTCGTTTACCGCAAAAATTCCATTGTGAACTGGGATCCCGTTGACCAGACCGTACTCGCCAACGAGCAAGTCATCGACGGACGTGGCTGGCGCTCGGATGCTTTGGTCGAGCGGCGGGAGATTCCGCAATGGTTCATGAAAATCACCGCGTACGCTGACGAACTGCTCGACAATCTCGATCACATGGACGGCTGGCCCGAACGAGTCAAAACCATGCAGCGCAACTGGATCGGGCGTTCAGAAGGTATCGAGTTGTCGTTCGACGTCGCGGGTGAAAGCGAGCCCTTGTCGGTGTTCACGACACGTCCGGACACGCTTATGGGGGTGACTTACATGGCTGTCGCCGCGGAACACCCACTGGCGCAGAAAGCGGCCGCCGGTGACACACGGCTGGCCGCATTCCTGGAAGACTGCAAAAAGACGCAGGCCGCCGAAGCCAGCATGGAGACAATGGAAAAAAAGGGCATGCCGCTCGGGATTGATGCCATTCACCCCATCAGCGGCGACAAAGTACCGTTGTGGGTGGCGAATTTTGTACTGATGGGCTATGGCACCGGTGCTGTGATGGCGGTCCCGGGCCACGATCAGCGTGACTGGGAATTTGCCAGGAAGCACGGCTTGCCTGTTCGCCAGGTCATCGAACCCCTCGATGGCAGCGAATTCGATGTTTCGACCGGACCGTTGGTCGACTACGGAACGGTCGTCAATTCCGGCGAACTGGACGGCCTCGATTTCCAGCAGGCGTTCGATGCCATCGCTGCGCGCTGCGAAGCGGAGGGTCGTGGGCGACGCAGCGTTCACTACCGCTTGCGTGACTGGGGCGTTTCGCGGCAACGCTACTGGGGTGCACCTATACCCATTATCTATTGCGACGATTGTGGCGCCGTGCCGGTGCCGGCGCACGATCTGCCGGTCATATTGCCCGAAGATGTCGAGTTCTCCGGAGTCGGTTCGCCGCTGAAGAATATGCCGGAGTTCTATGAGACGACGTGTCCGAAATGCGCCGCCAAAGCAGTGCGCGAAACCGACACCTTTGATACCTTCGTTGAATCTTCCTGGTATTTCTCCCGCTATACCTGTCCCGACAGCGCGCATGCAATGCTCGATGAGCGCGAGGCTTACTGGATGCCGGTCGACCAGTACACCGGTGGCATCGAGCACGCGATTCTGCATCTGTTATACGCGCGTTTTTTCCAAAAGCTGATGCGTGACTTCGGCTTGTCCTCGGTGGACGAGCCGTTCACGAATCTGTTGACGCAGGGGATGGTCCTGAAAGACGGCGCAAAGATGTCCAAAGCGAAGGGCAACACGGTCGATCCCCAGCAACTCATCGACGGCTACGGCGCCGACACCGTACGACTGTTCATGATGTTTGCAGCGCCTCCCGAACAAGCGCTCGAGTGGTCAGACGATGGTGTGCAGGGTGCGTTCCGGTTCCTGAAACGCTTCTGGCACGCGGTCCAAACGCATGCTGCGGACGGTAAGGGATCCTGGCCGGATCCGCAGTCGCTGACGGACACGCAAAAGGACATGCGACGCAAGACGCACCAGACGATCGCCAAGGTGAGCGACGATATTGGTCGTCGCTATACGTTCAATACGGCAATCGCTGCGGTCATGGAGTTGCTCAACGCATTGCATCGCTTCGACGATACGTCGCAGGGCGGACGAGCGGTTGCACGCGAGGCGTTGGAGGTCGCAGTCCTGTTGCTGGCGCCGATTGTGCCGCATATCTGTCACCGCCTGTGGCAGGTCCTGGGACACAACACAGTGCCTGTCGATCAGCGCTGGCCGGTCGCCGACAGTTCCGCGATGATCCAGGATGTCATCGAGATCGTAGTGCAGGTAAACGGCAAGCTGCGAGGACGAATTTCTGTCGCCGCCGATGCTGACAAGGAGCTCATTTCGACGCTTGCGCTGGAGGATGAAAATGTACGCCGTTTCATCGCCGACAAACCCATCCGGAAGACGATTGTTCTTCCCGAGCGCCGCCTGGTCAACGTCGTTGTTTAGTCGGACGCTGTTGGCCGTATTGGCCGTGCAGGTAATTGCGCTGGGCGGTTGCGGTTTCCAGCTGCGTTCCGCACCGCAGGTGCCGCCGGAAATGGCCCGAACCTACATTGTCACTACCGATCGACACAGTCTGTTCTATCGGCATCTGCGCAGGCAACTGCCGGCAGCCGGTGCCGAAGTTGTCGATTCGCCCGCGGATGCGACCGCAGAGTTCCAGTTGATCATAGACGACACCGGCCAGAGAGTATTGTCGGTATCAGCGCGAAACGTCCCGCGGGAATTTGAGGTGTATTACACCATAGAGTACAGCGTGCGAAGTGGAGAGACGATTCTGCTGGCACCGCAATTGCAAACGCTGACGCTGGACTACACCTACGATGAGACCGAGGTACTGGGCAAGGCGAGAGAAGAAGAGCTTATGCGCGAAGCGATCGTCAAGGACCTGGTGCGAAACGTCCTGATTCAGTTGTCGGCTTTGCAATAAACAATACCGGACGCAGTGCAGCGCCGGACAGTCCATGCTACACAAGACTTTGCAGTGCTGAAGGTTTCCGAAGTAGGCGCGCATACGCTCGATGCCCTGATTGCCAGATTTGGTATCGAAGTTGTACGCCTTCCACCCGGTTCACGAATCCGTGGCTCGTTCTGGGGCGAGCCTGAGGCCGGAGTCGTGGGAGGGACGGTATACGTTCGCGACGACACGCCACTGCATTCCCTGTTGCATGAAACCTGTCACATCGTGTGTATGTGCCCGGCGCGTCGCGTCGACCTCGATCGCGATGCCGGCGGAGACGACACGGAGGAAGCGGCCGTGTGCTATCTGCAAATACTTCTGGCGGCGTGTCTGCCAAACGTCGGCACCGCGCGAATCATGCGCGATATGGATGACTGGGGATATTCGTTTCGGCTTGGCAGTGCGCGCCGCTGGTTCACTGAAGATGCGGATGATTCCTGTCACTGGTTGCAGAACCACGGCCTCATCGACCACCAGCAGCAGCCAACCTTCGCGCTACGTGGTGATTAGCCTGCTATAGTACCCAGTCCCGATGCCGAGGGGACCGCATGGCTCTCGTTCGCTACATTGTGTATTTGCTCGGCATGGCGCTCATCACCTGGGTGCTGACGCAGATCGAAATCGCGTCCCCGGGTTCCCTCAGATTGCACATCGAAACCGGAACCGGGGACACCCTCGGGACGAGTGAGTTTTCGCCCGTGGAAATCATGCACACGGGCATTCTCGGTATTTGCGGCTTGTTGTACCTTTGGGTTGCGCGACATTACCCGTCGCAACGACCGCTCGCATTTACCTTCGGCGGTCTTGCGCTGATGTTTTCGATTCGCGAGCTCGACTATTTCCTCGATCGATACGTAATAGATAACTTCTGGCAGGTCACAGTTGCTGTGATCGCTGCGTTGATCATTACCTACGTTTTTCGACATCTGCGGCGCTTCCACATCGCCTGGCTGCGCCTCTGGCCCTCACCCGGACTGACATTGCTGTTCGCGGGAGCAGCCGTGCATTTCGCGTTTGTCCTGCAGGTAGGCCATGAACCACTCTGGATGGCTATCCTCGGTGACGACTACCAGCGCATCGTAAAAGTCGCCATCGAGGAATTCATGGAGCTGATGGGCTATTTCCTGTGGCTGATCGGCACCATCGAATACGTCTTCCAGGTACGCGCCATCGCATTACGCGACCCCTTGCCCGTCGTGGCCAAAGTGCGCGCAGGCCGCAAAGGAAAGTCCCGCGGGCAGTTCTGACGCTGCGCCAGATGCCGGCGTGACAGGGTGGATCTTATCGGTCTCGACCGCCGGGGAACCCTTTGGCGGAATGGCTCCCTTCGGTCCGCTTTATTTCCGCCAAAGGGTTCCCCACCGGTCGAGACCTTGCGTCGTGGTTCGCCGGATGTACGCAAGTGCCACCCCGACGGTGTTGGCGAGCCACGTCCGGAGAACCTCCCGAAGACCAGGCCCACTCGCGACCTGCGAATCAAAAGGCCTTAGCGAAACGCTATTGTCGTTAGGCCAACATCAGAGAATCGTGGGGTTCGGCGCGTCGCCGTACACGTCTTTAGGGTCGAACACTTTCTCGGTGTCGGTGAACTCGAGGCTTACTTTGCCTGTGTCGGCCGCGTGAGATGGGCCGATGGGGATACGCCGATAGAAGCACGAACGATATCCAACGTGACAACTGGCGCCGCCAGATACCGCGACGCGCAGCCACACGCAATCCTGATCGTCATCGACCAGTAATTCGCGGACATTCTGTACGAGGCCGCTGGTGGCGCCTTTATGCCACACGGTCCGTCGGCTGCGGCTGTAGTAATGGGCTTGGCCGGTCTCGATGGTTTTCTTCAATGCCTCGGCGTTCATATACCCCTGCATGAGTAATTCGCCCGTTTCGGCATCGGTGGTGACGGCGGCGATCAGGCCGCGGTCGTCGAACTTCGGCGCGAGGTCGGTACCTTCCTCGACTTGTTCGACCGAGCGGCGCGGCTGGAATTCGATGGATCGTTCGGACATTCGGGCTCCAAATGCTCGTTTTCAGAAGTATGGACAGGAGCGATTATAGGCCAAGCTGCGGGTGCGGCTGGAATCTGTTGCTATCATTGCGTTTTTGCAGCGGACGTCCGGACGGTAAGGCGTTCCGCCAGGCGCATTCCGGCAGCATGACAATTTTTCTCTACGACACACTGAGGGGCGAAAAAGTCCCGTTCGCACCGTTTTCCCCGGAGCGGGTCACGATGTATCTGTGTGGCCCGACGGTTTACAACTACGCACACATCGGCAATGCCCGTCCTGCGGTCGTATTTGATGTGCTTGCGCGGCTTCTGCGCCAGCACTACACGCTGGTATTTGCGCGCAACATAACGGACGTCGACGACAAGATCATTGCAGCTGCAAAAGAAGCACGCAAACCGATCGGCGAGGTCACCGCGCGCTATATCGATGCGTACAACAGCGACATGGCGGCATTGGGCGTGAAGCCGCCTGACATCGAGCCGCACGCCACGGAACACATTGTCGAAATAATCGGCATGATCGAGACGCTTCTCGACAACGGCTGTGCTTATGCGGCCGATGGACATGTTTTGTTCGATGTCAGTGCGTATCCGGACTATGGCAAGCTGTCGAAGCGCGACTTGCGGGAGATGATTGCGGGAGCACGTGTCGAGGTAGCCCCGTACAAGAAAGCGCCGCAGGACTTTGTGCTTTGGAAACCCTCAACGCCGGATTTGCCCGGCTGGGATTCGCCGTGGGGTCGCGGCCGACCTGGCTGGCACATCGAGTGTTCGGCGATGGCCGAGAAACACCTGGGCCCGACGATCGACATTCATGCCGGTGGCCAGGACCTGGTTTTTCCCCATCACGAGAACGAGCTTGCGCAGAGCAGTTGCGCCCATGACGGTGCGGTATTTGCGCGTCACTGGTTGCATAACGGTTTTCTGAGCATCGACAGCACCAAGATGTCGAAATCGCTGGGCAATGTCCTGTTAGTGAACGACATGATCAAAACCATTCCCGGTGAGGCAATTCGGCTGGCACTGATCAGCGCGCATTATCGCCAGCCGCTTGACTGGTCGGACGATACAATCGATGCGGCGAAGCGCATGCTCGATCGCCTGTATGGAGCCATTCGCGGCGTCGACATTTCCGCGGAGGAACGGTCCACCGCGCTGCCACCGGATGCGGTCGTTGCCGCGCTGGAGGACGATCTCAATACACCGAAAGCGTTGTCGGAAATGTTCGATCTGGCGCGCCAGCTTAACAAGTCCAGCGATGCGGCAACTCGTCGTAAGATCGCATTGCAGGTCGTTGCCGCCGGCGACCTACTGGGGCTGTTACGGGATTCCCCCGAGGCGTGGTTTGCCGGTGCCTGCGATGCGGCAATGCCGGCGGCGGATATCGAACGGCTGCTCGGGGAGCGTGACGCCGCCAGGTCGAAGCGGGATTTCGCATTGGCCGACGCTATTCGCGAACAGCTTGCTACGGCTGGCATCGCCATAGAGGACGGCGCTGATGGCACCCGATGGCGACGCAGTGGATGAACGTGTTGGCAGGTTTACGACGGTGGTGATTGCAAACGAAGTGCGCCAGGCAGAGGCTGAGCTGATTGAGGAGTTTCGATTCTTCGATAACTGGATGGATCGTTACCAGTATCTCGTCGATCTTGGGCGACGTCTGCCGGATTTTCCGGATGCATGGAAAACAGAACAGAATCGAATCAAAGGCTGCCAGTCACAGGTCTGGTTCAAGGCAGAGCAATGCGACGACAGGCTCGACTTTCACGCGGTCAGTGACGCCGCAATCGTATCGGGCCTCATCGCCGTTATCCTGCGTATTTACAGCGGCAAGCGGGCGGCAGAAATACTCGAGACGCCGCCCGAATTTGTCAGCGCCCTGCAACTTGAACAGCATTTAAGCCCGACGCGGAGTAACGGTTTGTCCTCGATGCTGGCGGCCATTCGCCGCTTCGCCGATCAGGCTGCGGACGTCGGCTGAGCATGCGTGCCATCGAGAAATGGCTGGCATGGCCGCTACTTGGAATTGTCGCAATGTACCGCTACCTGTTGTCACCGCTGCTTGGGGTGCACTGTCGCTATAGTCCAAGCTGTTCCGTGTACGCGCGGGACGCGTTGCGGCAACACGGCGTTTTTCGCGGCGGCTGGCTCGCAGCCAGGCGTATCGGACGGTGCCATCCGTTGGGCGGTTCCGGTGACGATCCGGTACCCGCACCGCGCGAGCGACAGGATGCCGACTGAGTGGCCAGGGAAACCGCGACCCGCAACGTGAGTCCAGCCTGGTTGATCCGGGAATTGGGCTTCCCCGTAACGGATACCGTGGTGCTAATCGCGATCGTGAGTTTTGCCTTGCTGACCACCCTGGCACGGGAGGCCGGCATCTTCGGCATCTGGCTGGGCATCATCCTGGTTCCGGCGCTTGCAATTCTCCCTTACGATTCCTGACCCGCTGCAACCGGCAGAGGAAACCCTGCGGCAACGCCGCGTGGCCGGGAGACAAGGCGTGTTGACGCATGCCTACGGTTTCATCAGTCGTGACAATCGAGCGGGCGACATGGCGCACGTGCGCCATGCACTGGGCGCGGAAAGCTTCAGTGACGATGCCTGGCGTTGGTACTTCGCCGAGATGTTGAAGTGGGAATCGAAAGAGGCAGCATTGATGCTGGCACAGGAGTACCTGGCGCAACTGCTGCACGAGCAACGCGATGTGGAAGCGGTCAAGCTGATGTCGCGATGTTTGCTCGAAGACGGGCGTTTCAGGCCTTCGCCGGACGCTCGCGAAGCGGCTCGCAAGGTCGCGGAAAAACTCGGTCGTAAAGACCTGATCCGCAATCTCGATTTGTGAGGCTGCGTCAGCGGCTGCGACAGTGGCGGGCGAGACGGCTGTTGCGGTAATGTGTAAATGCCAGTACGAGGGCGCCGGCGATCGTTAACGTCCGGTCGGCGATCACGCCATAGTGATCGTGTGCCACCGTGCCGCCGAGTGTCAGCAACGCCATGCCAATGACCCCCGCCCACAATATGCGGCGGCTGCTATGCCGACGGAAGCCGAGCAGCAGCGCAACCGAACTGACGGGAACGACAACGAAAAGCATTTCCGCATGCAAGCCGTCAAGCGACACAGCATTGACGAACGGCAGGACGATCAGCACCAGGGGCAGGGCCAGGCAATGCAGCAGGCAGAGTCCGGACAGGGTCACGGCAGCTTTATCCAGCATCTCGGTTGACTTCACAGCGCTGTTATCCATGCGGGCTTGCCGTTATCCTCGTTTCAGGGTCCAGCCTTTGGTGGCATCGCCCGATTTTAAAATGCTATAACATAACAAACCTGACCGCAATTGCCGAAGCTGCAGGATCCGGCAAACGGCTGCGGGCAGACAACCCAGGAACCACGACGGATACCATGGATAAGCGACTCCTCGGCATTTTGTGCTGCCCGATCTCGCACAAGGGACTGGCACCGGCGCGCGGCGATCTCCTGAAAAAGGTCAATGCGGCGATAGCGGCTCGCCGGCTCGCCAATCGGGACGGCGATACCTTGTCCGAAGCGCTTGGCGAGGCGCTCGTGACGGATGACGGCAAGCTGCTGTATCCCGTTCGCGATGGCATCCCGGTCTTGCTGGAGAGCGAGTCGATCGGGCTAGAGCAACTGGAGCGCCCCTGAGTTGCGGCTGGTCGCCTGCTGCCGCCGCCTGTATCATCTTCTGCACTTACGGCTACCCGTGCACGCGTGAAAATCCCGGCCAGTCAGCTTCGCTCAGCGCTGTCAAAGACACTGTTACCCTGTTACCTGGTCACCGGCGACGAACCGCTGCAGGTGCAGGAGGCTCTTGACTCCATTCGACAAGCGGCGACCGATCGCGGTTTCGACTCGCGCGAGTTGCACGTGGTCATGCCCGGATTCGACTGGCAGCTCCTGGCCGGGTCCGCCGGCAACCGGTCGCTTTTCGCCGAACGCCGCATTCTCGAGATCCGCTTGCCGACCGGCAAGGCCGACCGCCAGGGCGTTGCCGCAATCACCGAGTTGCTGCGTCATGCCGGTCCGGAGCTGCTGGTGATTATTGCCGCGGCGAAACTCGAGAAAAGTGCATCCGGCGCTGCCTGGGTCAAGTCCATCGAAAAGAATGGCGCATTGATACCGGTATGGCCGGTCGGGGCGCGTGAGCTGCCGGTGTGGATCACCGAACGCATGCGGCGCCAGGAGTTGCAGCCGGATCGCGAGGCCATTCGACTGATCGCGGACCGAGTCGAAGGCAACCTGCTGGCGGCCGATCAGGAAATTCGCAAGTTGCGACTATTGCTGGGTGCAGGCCCGGTATCCGCCGCGGATGTAGAGCGGGCTGTCGCCAGCAGCAGCCGCTACGACGCTTTCAAGCTGGTTGATGCCGCGTTGTCCGGCGAGGCGGCGCGCGCAGTGCGCATTCTGCGCGGCTTGCAAGCGGAAGGTATCGAAGCAGTGCCGGTGGTCTGGGTGCTGGCTCGCGAACTGCGTATCCTGGCCAAACTGGCGGATTCGTTGCGTTCGGGCATGGACCTGGGCAAGGCGCTGCAGCAGTCCGGCGTCTGGAACACCCGCCAGGCACTCGTTCGCTCGTGCATCAGCCGGCATACGGCGGATGACTTTTACGAGTTATTGCAGCTTGCCTTCCGCGCCGATGCTGCCGCCAAGGGGCAATTTCAGAGGGATCCCTGGCAGCTTTGCACCGAGATCGTCCTGGGCCTCGCACTGGCAAGGGCAAAAGCCGCATGAGTGAAAGAAGCCTGGCCCCGGGCAAGGTGCAACCGGCATGATCTCGATGGGTGTGTTTGGCGGCACGTTCGACCCCATACACTTCGGACATCTGCGTACCGCTTTCGAAATGTTGCAGGCGTTGCGCTTCGGCGAAGTGCGCTTTATGCCTTGCGGCAGTCCACCGCACCGCGGCACGCCCATCGCGAGCGCAGAACTGCGTCTGCGGATGGTGCAGGTCGCCACGGCCGGACAGCAGGGCTTTGTGGTGGACGACCGCGAACTGCAGCGCGACGGGCCGTCGTATTCAGTCGATACCCTGACGGCGCTGCGCACTGAATTCCCGCTGCGACCCATTGGACTTATTATCGGAATGGACGCATTTCTGGGCTTGCCGAAATGGCATCAGTGGCGCGAGATTCTGCAACTCGCGCACATCATCGTGGCGCACCGTCCGGGATGGCGCGCTCCCGATATCGGCCCGCTTGGCGATTTGCTCGCGGATCGCGGCACACACCGCATAGGCGACCTGCATCAGGCGAAGGCAGGCCATATTTTCATACACGATGTCACGCAACTCGAAATCTCCTCGACCGAGATTCGGGAACTGGTTGCTGTCGGACGGGATCCCAGGTTCCTCATGCCGGACGCGGTACGTGACATCATTGAGACAAGCGGCTGCTACCGCAGACACAACGAGCAAAGGACACAACGGTATGACGAATGAATAGCGAAGACTTAAAGGAGCTTGTCATTGCGGAACTCGAAGAGACAAAAGCAAAGGACATCGCAGTGCTCGACGTGCGCAAGCTCACAACCGTTACAGACTACATGGTTGTTGCCAGTGGTACGTCCAATCGCCATGTGCGTTCGCTGGCTGACACGGTTGCCGACAAGGCACGCAGTAAAGGCCACCGGCCGACAGGCATAGAGGGAAGTGAGGGCGGCGAGTGGGTGCTGCTGGATCTGCAGGACGTATTGGTGCACGTCATGCTGCCGCGGGTTCGCGAGTTTTATAACCTGGAGAAACTCTGGTCGCTCGAGCCAGCTGCCGATCTCGCCATCCGGGACCGCTAAGGGATGCGAACCTTGTGCACATTCGACTGATCGCGGTCGGCGACAGGCAACCTGCCTGGGTGGTGCAGGCCTTCGATCAGTACGTCCGGCGACTGCCGAGGCAATGGCAGTTTCGACTGGATGTCGTTGCCACTGCCAGACGCGGCAATGACAACGAAACGGTTAAAGCAAAGCAAACTGAAAGTCGCAAGGTCCTGGATAAGCTGCAGCCGGCGGAGCAGGTCGTACTTCTGGATGAGACAGGCAGGCAATGGTCCAGTGCCGAACTGGCAGCCCAATTACGCATTTGGCAGGACGCGGGTCGCGATCTGGTCTTCGTCATCGGGGGCCCGGACGGCATGGATGACGAATGCCACAAGCGAGCAGACTTGCGCTGGTCGCTGTCAAACCTGACGCTGCCACATGGAATGGTACGTGTCCTTTTTGCCGAGCAACTTTACCGCGCCTGGACGATGACGACCGGCCATCCTTATCATCGTGCGTGAACCGAGCCAAGGAGAATCAAACCGGGGACCGGCGCTTCCGCGCAACGCAACAGTATCGTTGCTGCACCTGGCATCGGCGTCTGTGCGGCGGCGAGACATCCTGAGCGCACTCGGAGTGCGCCATACCTGGGCCGGCGTCGATATCGATGAGTCGCCAGAGGTCGGTGAAACGCCGGCTGACCTCGCACTGCGGCTCGCCGTTTGCAAGGTGCGCACGGCGCGTAACCGAGGCTCCAGCTCCGGCGTAATTCTTGGCGCTGATACCGTTGTATCGCTCGACGATCGCATTTTCGGCAAGCCCGAGTCACGCGACGATGCGCTCGGCATGCTGTTGCAACTCTCCGGACGCCTGCACGTGGTCAGAACGGCGGTCGCCGTGTCGGTCCATGACAAGGAATTCACGGCGCTGTCGTCGACCGAGGTCCGGTTCCGCCGTTTTACGGCGCATGAAGCGCGCGCTTATTGGGCGTCGGGCGAACCTGCCGGCAAGGCCGGCGCCTATGCAGTTCAGGGACTTGGCGGCATTTTCGTGGAGTCGCTGACCGGCAGTTATTCCGGCGTGGTGGGGCTTCCGGTGTTTGAAACGGCGATTCTCTTGCGGCAGGCCGGCGTGGACTTGCTACCCGCTATTCCGGAACGAGGCACAGGCTGAGGTCATGACAGACGATTTACCGAAGGAAGAAATTCTGATCAACGTGACGCCGCGCGAGGTAAGAGCTGCCTTGCTGGAAAACGGCGTGCTGCAGGAAATTCACGTCGAACGCGCGGCGCGACGCGGGCTGCTTAACAATATTTACAAGGGACGCGTATGCCGGGTTCTCCCGGGTATGCAAGCGGCTTTTGTCGATATCGGGCTCGAACGTACCGCATTCCTGCATGCCTCCGATATAGCGCGGCGAAACGCTGCCCTAAACGCAGCAGATGAGCAGGATGCGACTCCGCCACTCGATATACGTGAACTGATCCGCGAAGGCGACGAAGTGCTTGTGCAGGTCGTCAAGAATCCACTGGGCAGCAAAGGCGCGCGCCTGACAACCTTCGTAACCTTGCCGTCGCGCTTCCTTGTGTACCTGCCGAATGGCAAGGGAGTCGGCGTATCGTCGCGCATTGAGGACGAAGCGGAAAAGGAGCGCCTGCGCACTGTCGCCGAACAGGTTCTTGCAGCACACGATCAGGCAGGGGGCGTAATTGTGCGTACGGCTGCGGAAGGTGCGGACGAAGAGGCGCTGAAATCCGATCTGGAATTTCTGCGCAAGCTCTGGTTAGTGGTTCAGGAACAGTGCAGGAAAGGTGCGGTAAAAACCTTGGTGCATGAAGACTTGCCGTTGCCGATTCGTGTATTGCGAGACCTGGCAACCACTGATGTCGAGCGCATTTTGATCGATTCAGAGTCGGATTTTCAGCACATGCAGACTTTTACTGCGACCTTCCTGCCGCAGCTCGGGCCGAAACTGGAGTTGTACACGCGGCGGCGTCCGATTTTCGATCTGCATGGGGTCGAGGACGAGATCAAGAAGGCATTGGATAGAAGTATTTCTTTAAAATCCGGAGGATACGTCATTTTTGACCAGACGGAGGCGATGACGACCGTCGACGTGAACACGGGCGCCTATGTCGGTCATCGCAACCTCGAGGAGACCATTTTCCGCACGAATCTGGAGGCTGCCGTCACTATCGCGCGGCAGCTGCGACTGCGCAATCTGGGCGGCATCATAATCATAGATTTCATCGACATGGAGGAGGACGATCACCGCAAACGAGTTATGCAGGTGCTCGAGCAGTCAATGTTGCGGGACCATGCACGACATCAGATTACACCGGTATCGCCGCTCGGGCTCGTCGAGATGACGCGGAAAAGAACCCGTGAAAGCTTGCAGCATATTCTGTGCGAAGACTGTCCAAACTGTAACGGACGTGGATTCGTCATGACGTCGGCCACCGTTTGCTTCGAGATTTTTCGCGAGATCATTCGCCAGCATCGCCAGTTCAAGTTCGATGAACTTCTGGTCCTGGCCCATCAGGACGTCATCGAATTGCTGTTGAGCGATGAAGCAAATGGTCTGGTGGCGCTGGAAGCACAGACCGGCAAGGCAATTCGTCTGCAACCGGAGTCGCTGTATCTTCGCGACCAATTTGACGTGGTATTGGTGTAAATCGCCTGTTACGAACACGATGCAGCAACTGTTAAGAAGAATCCTGAAATTCCTGGCGTACAGCACAGCCGCTGTTGTAATTGTATTGGCGATAGCGGTTGGCTTGTTTCGTCTCATGCTGCCAAAGCTGCCGGAGTACCAGGAACAGATCAAGGACTGGGCAAACGCCGCAATCGGCATGGAGGTCGAATTCTCCGGCATGGATGCGCGCTGGCGTTTAAGCGGACCGGAACTGAATTTTTACGATGCAAGACTTATCGCGGCTGACGGGTCCGTTACCCTGCTGACCGCAGAAGAAATAAGCGTTGGTGTCGGTTTGTTGCGTCTTCTTCGCGATCGGGAACTGGTTGCCGAACGTATACGAATTCACGATACGGTCGTTGACGTGGCTCGTGAGAGTGACGGTACCTGGCGCGTGCAGGGAATGGTGGTCAACGACCTGCTGGATTCCCGAATTGCCGCTGACGGTGAAGGAGGCCCCTTGTCCGTGGTCGCCGAGGATATGCGCGTGACGCTACGCGGCCTCGATGGAGAGCAGGTTTTTACCGTTCTTGTCGACAGCTTGAGTTTTCAGCGTGATGGCCACCAGGATAGCGTTGACGCCAGCCTGACACTTCCACAACGCCTGGGCACTCGTTTGCACGTTGCGGCCAGTCGGCCGCGAAACGACGCGGCATCCGTATCCCCATGGCAGTTTTTTGTTGAGGGTAGCGCGTTAAATGCGGCGGGCCTGTCACGTATCTGGGCAGATGCAGCAGTGGGCTTCGAGGCAGGCGTGGTTGACCTGAGTTTGTGGGTCGACCTGTCGGATGCCGGTGTCAGCCGGGCAACGGCGAACTTCGCCATGACTGACGTCATCGCCGAAGGAAACGCCGATCTGCCACCCATCGCCGCTCGGGGACGCATGGAGTACTTGCGAAGCGGCGGCGAAACACTGATCGCAGCGGACGATTTCGTACTCCGCTCCGAGAATGGCGAATGGCCTGCGAGTGCAATTCAGATTCGCTTTACCGATGATGCCGCTGCCGGACTGCGACGTGTCGAAAGCAGCGCGTCCTATCTCAATCTCGACGACTTACCATTCATCGACACCTGGCTACCCGAGTCTGCTCGAACGCAACTGATGGATGCCGATACGTCCGGAACGCTGCGGGATGTCACTGTGACGGTAACGCACGTGAACGCTGAGCTGTCGCGTTTCGATCTGTCAGCCGCACTGGAGCGCGTGGGCGCCGCCGCAATTGGCAAGTGGCCGGAAATGCGCGGTTTCAGCGGCGTTATCCGTGCTGATCAGAGTGGCGGCCGTCTCGAGATCGACGCAACTGACATGCAGCTCGGGCTGGAGCCGCATGTCGAGGCAACGGTGGATTTGCAGCGCGCTGCGGGAACCGTCGTCTGGCGACGTGGCGGCGACGGCATTACGATCCTGTCCGACAGCATCCAGATCCTGAACGCGGATTTCGCCAGCGACAGCAGCCTGCAGGTTTCACTTCCGGCGGACGGCAGCTCCCCCACAGTCGATTTGCAAAGCAACTGGAGCATTGCTGATATTGCGACAGTTCGCCGCTACCTGTCCGCCAGGCACATCAAACCGGCATTGCACCGCTGGTTAGTGGCCGCGCTGGTGGCGGGTGAAGTACCCAACGGCACGACGCGCTTTGTCGGCGTACTGGAGAGATTCCCGTTTGACGAGGGCGACGGAATTTTCCGGGTCGAGGCAAAACTACAGAACGCAGTATTGCGTTTTTCGGATAAATGGCCGGCGGCACGCATCCAGGATCTCGACCTGGTAGTAGACAACGCGCGGCTTTACTCGCGAAACAATATTGCATCGAGCCTCGGAATCGATGTGGCCAATGCACAGGTCGAGATTGCCGATCTGCGGAATCCCGTCCTGACCATCGAAGCATCTACAGACAGCTCTCTCGAATCGATCCGTAATTTCTCACGACAAAGTCCGATCTCAGCGGTGTTCGGCGGCCAGCTCGACCGGATCGTAGTCGATGGCGATGCTGCGTTTGATCTGCAGTTGACCTATCCCATCCTTGATCGCGACGAGTTCTCGTTCAGCACAATGCTGCGCCCGAGGGACGGCAGCGTCCGGTTCGAGGGATTCCCGCCGCCGGTAACCGACCTTAACGGAGTTGTCTCAATCAGCCGGGATGCGCTGAGCGCCAATGCGCTGTCTGGTGTTTTTCTTGGCGGGCCGATTGACATTCAATTGTCCCGGACTGCGGACGATGCAAGTTACACGGCGATAGCGACAGCGACCGGCCAGGTCGCGGCAGCGGGAATTGCCGATGAACTCGGCCTGCCGCTGCCCGGCCTGCTGGAAGGTGCAACCGCCTACCGGGCCGACATTCTGTTTCCACGCGCCGGTCTGGAGCAGCCGGCACCGGTGCGAATCGAGATAAGCTCCGACCTGGTCGGCATGGCGATCGCGATGCCTGCACCGCTCGGCAAAGCGCTCGATACGCTGCGTCCGGTTGCGTTCACGATCGAATTTTCGGCTCGCGACCGCATCAAATCGGTCGGGCGACTGGCGGACGAAGTCGAGTGGCTGTTGGCTTTCGATCACGGCAACGATCGCTGGGATTTCGATCGCGGCGTCCTGACCGTTGGTGGTGCTGCGCCAAGCGAGGCAGAAAGTCGCGGGCTGCACATCGCAGGGCGGACGCCGCAGCTTAATATTGATGAGTGGCTCGAGCTGGCGCAGCGAGGTGGCGCCGGGCCTGGATTCGGCGAGCGTATTCGTTCGATCGACCTCGTCGTCGATCGCCTCGATGTGATCGGCCAAAAGATGACGCAGCATCGGCTGATCGTCAATCGCAGTGCACTGGATTGGGCTGTGCAACTGGATGGTGAGCAGGCCGCCGGTACGGTCACGATCCCCTACGACCTCGAAAGCGATCGGCCCCTCGTGCTCGATATGCGGACGCTGACTTTGCCTGGCAGCGACCCGGATGCCGAGGGCGGGCCACGCGTGGCGGATCCGCGCCGGCTGCCGCACCTGATTGTACGTGCTGACGATTTCGCGCTTGGAAAGCGCCAGTTTGGAAGTTTGCAGGCAGAGTTCCGCCGCACGGCCGTCGGCCTCGAAACCGAGTCGTTCATTGCTGAAGGCCGCAGCTTCAATATCACCGGCAGAGCGGGATGGGTGATCGACGAAGCGGATCCGCGCGGGCAACGTAGTTACCTCGCAGGCGACCTGACCAGTAGCGACGTCGATCGCACGCTGCAATTGCTTGACTATCACCCCGGAATCACGAGTGACGCTCTGAACGTGAAATTCGACGTAAGCTGGTCGGGAGGCCCGAGCGAGGATTTCCTGCAGACTCTCGACGGACAGGTCGGCTTGCGTTTCGGCGCCGGACAGCTGAACGAGGTCGAGCCGGGTGCGGGAAGGGTCTTCGGCCTGATGAGCGTGGCCGCGCTGCCGCGGCGTTTGTCACTGGATTTTCGGGATGTGTTCGAACGCGGCTTCGTGTTCGACGAGATTACCGGAAATTTTCGTATCGTCGACGCGCAGGCTTTCACGTGTGACCTGTCACTCAAGGGGCCAGCGGCCGATGTCGGTATCGTCGGGCGTACTGGCATTGCAGCCCAGGATTACGATCAGTCAGCAGTGGTCAGCGCAAACGTCGGCGGAACACTGCCGATGGTCGGTGCAGTGGTCGCAGGACCGCAGGTTGCGGCCGCTTTGTTGATTTTTTCGCAGATTTTCAAGAAACCACTGCAGGAAATCGGTCAGGTGTACTACGGCATCGAGGGCGGCTGGGAAGAGCCAGTCATCGACGTGTCTGACCCGGAGCAATTTGCAGAAGCCAGTGCGCTCGCAAACTGTATTGAAGGCGAGTAGTAGCAGCATGCCGCAGTCGATTCTGAATAGTGACTCGCAACAGGTGGCAGCAGTGCAGATGTGCAGCGGCTCCAGCGTAGCGGACAACTTGCGCACGGTGGATCGGTTGCTTGGTCAGGCTCGTGAAAAAGGATGTTCAATTGCCGTATTGCCCGAGAATTTTGCGTTTGTCGGTGAACACGACCGTGACAAGCTGGCGGTGGCGGAGGAGCCCGGCCGTGGGCCGATGCAGGCGTTTCTGGCAGACGCCGCCAGTCGTCACGGGATATGGATCCTCGCCGGCAGCCTGCCGCTGCGGTCGCCGGATTCAGCGCGCTGCTACGGGGCATGTTACGCCTACGATAACAGCGGCGAGGTCGCAGCGTGTTATCGGAAAATTCACCTGTTCGACGTTGATTTGCCCGATCGACCCGAGAGTTACCGGGAGTCGGCCAGCCTGGCTCCCGGCGACGAACCGGTCATTGTGGATACGCCGATCGGTCGGCTGGGCCTGACCATCTGTTACGATATACGTTTTCCGGAGCTTTATCGCCGGCTGGTCGATGAGGGCGCGACCGCATTCAGTGTCGCCGCCGCATTTACGCAAGTCACCGGAGCGGCGCACTGGCATATTTTGCTCAGGGCGCGCGCCATCGAGAACCTGGCTTACGTTATTGCCGCGGCGCAACAAGGCGGCCATCCGAACGGTCGTCTTACCTACGGTCATTCGATGATCGTCGATCCCTGGGGGCGCATTCTGGCCGAGAAAACCGACGGCGAAGGCCTGGCGATCGCCACGATTGACCCGGCGATGCCGGGCACGATGCGCACCGGTTTCCCGGCACTCGTGCATCGGAGATTCTGACTTAACGTACAGGGAAGCGTGATTCCACAATGGACAGCGAAAACGCAATCGATACTGTAATGGCGCGCGTACTGTCGCCTGCCGGTCTCGAAGAACATCATCTGAACAAGGCCCTGCGCTCCATCAACGGCAGCGATGTCGATGCGGCCGACCTTTACTTCCAGGTCAGCCGGCAGGAAAGCTGGACTGTCGAGGACAGCATTGTGCGCGAGGCTACCTTCAACGTAGATCGCGGCGTCGGCGTGCGTGCGGTGAGTGGTGACAAAACCGGCTTCGCTTATTCGGATGAACTGATACTTCCTGCGCTGCAACAGGCGGCATCTGCTGCCCGCGCAATCTCGCGGCAGGGAGGCTCACGGTCGGTGCAAATTGCATCGCGGTTGCCGTCGACGGAGCTGTACCCGGCCATAGACCCGACCGTCAGCATTGCCGACGAACAAAAGACTGCTTTACTGACCGAGATTGATCGCGCTACCCGGCAGCTCGACCGCAGGGTCGAACAGGTGATCGTTTCGCTGGTCAGTTGTCAGGACCTGATCCTGATTGCTGCGGCCGATGGCACCCTGGCCGCTGACGTTCGCCCGCTGGTGCGGCTCAACGTCAGCGTCATACTCGAGGACAATGGTCGTCGCGAGCAGGGATACTCAGGCGGCGGTGCCCGTGCCGGCCTCGACTACTTTCTCGCCGAAGACCGCCCGATGGAGTACGCGCGCGAAGCGGTGCGGCAGGCAGTGGTCCAGTTCGAAGCGGAGCCTGCCCCTGCCGGTACCATGCCGGTTGTGCTGGGTGCGGGCTGGCCGGGAATTTTATTGCACGAAGCGGTAGGCCACGGCCTCGAAGGCGATTTTAATCGCAAGGGTACGTCCAAGTTCAGCGGTCGGGTTGGTCAAACAGTCGCATCACCTCTATGCACGATCGTCGATGACGGCACGCTGCCGAACCGGCGTGGGTCTCTCGCCATCGACGATGAAGGAACTCCCGGCCAGTACAATGTTCTGGTCGAGAATGGCGTACTGCGCGGCTATATGCAGGACAAACTGAACGCGCGTCTTTCCGGCGTGGCGCCGACCGGCAACGGTCGCCGCGAATCCTTCGCACATATCCCGATGCCGCGTATGACCAATACCTACATGCTGGCAGGTCCGCACGACCCCGAAGAAATCATCCGCTCTGTCGATAAGGGACTCTATGCTCCCAATTTCGGGGGTGGCCAGGTCGACATTACATCCGGCAAGTTTGTTTTCTCAGCGAGCGAGGCCTACCTGATCGAGAAGGGCAAGCTCACACGTCCGGTCAAAGGTGCAATGCTGATCGGCGACGGCCCCGATGTACTGCGGAAAATATCGATGGTCGGCAATGACCTGCGGCTCGATCGCGGGGTCGGAACCTGCGGCAAGGATGGGCAATCCGTGCCGGTTGGTGTCGGCCAGCCAACCCTGAAAATCGATGAGCTCACGGTCGGCGGCACCGCCTGATCTTTCTGTGAATCGCTTCACCGCACTCCTGTGGGAAAGGCGCTATCGTCGAAAATCTGCAGGGACGCTACTGACGATCACAGAAGATTGAGGGAGCAGGCTTTGGATAGCACGATTACAGAAGATGACATGGATGCCGTTTCCGCGCGCTTCGTACAGGGATTCCGCGAAGAGTCGCGAGTTGTCGAGACTGACCTCGCGGTTGACGGCTTGGCCGAATCACTGCTCATGCGGGTTGTTCGCACCCTGACGCTCCGTCGCTCCTGAGCGACTAACGGCGCACGTGCGGGTGTATTCCGACTCCCGGCCGGCGGTTCTTAGCTCCTCCACGACCATGTCCGCTCGAGCCGGACTGGACTAACGGGCCGCGGCGAAGGACAATTCTTCCGCGCCGTTGCCGGCAGGGGAAAGCAAGCGCCATGTGGGTCTCGAAACCAATCTACGAAAGTCTGCCGTACTTCTACTTGCTGGTCGGCCTTGTCTGCCTGGCAGCATCGATGTATCTCACACACTGGTATTGGCCCGAAATCTGTTTTGGAGTCGGGCTTTTTTGCCTGGTTGCGGGCCTGGTGGTCTGGCTGAAACGCCGCGACTATCGAGACCAGGATCGTCGCCCGGACCGGAGTCCTGACCTCTAGCTGCCTGTCGGACTTAGGGCATCGTCGCGAGGCGCGTGGGAATCGAGGACAGATTTCCTTTCGGCCGAGGCGAATAGTGGTGACTATTTAACGAGGACGAAGGGAAATATGGACCGATTCCCATCCGCCGCAGCAGATGAGCCTAAGTCCGACAGGCTGCTAGCCCATCGTCTACGCTTTCTGTTCCTTGCGTCGGGCCGGCAACGGGATATCGACATCCCGGAGGTCGTGATAGACCAGTTCGTGAATGCCCAGCGATACGATATCGCCGTCCTTGAGTCGGTACTTTTTGACTCGTTCATCACCGATGAATACGCCGTTGGTACTGTTAAGATCTTCAATGACACAACCGGTGTGGTCGCTGTTCAGCTGGGCATGATGGCGACTGACGAATTTGCTCTGGATATAAATCTCATTGTCGGGCGAACGCCCGATTATGACGCGGCCCGGCCCGAAATAATGTTCGGCAACTTTCTCCCCGTCACTGCGGACCTCGATACGTGTGACATGTTCAGCTGCCTGGGTGTCAGCTGCCCCCGACGCTTTCTGTGGAAGCGTCCCTTTACTGAGCTCGTGTTCTGTCCAGCTCAATTCATCAACTGCCGCTTTGATTTCTGCAGCGCCGATGACCGTCTTGTTTTCCGCGTACGCGACCAGCAGCGCCGTATCGCAAAGAGTGTTGACCAGTCGCGGCACACCGCCCGTGTAGCGGTAAATGATGTCGTATGAGTCCGGCTTGAACAGCTTGCCCGGGATGCCCCCGGCAACCTTCAGTCGATGTTCGATGTACTCGCCCATTTCACGCATATCCAGCGGGCCGACGTGGAAACGAAGTCGTACACGCTGTACAAGCTGCTTCAGCTCCGGTGAGTCGAGTGTGTCCTTGAGCTCCGGCTGACCGGCAAGGATGATGCGCAGTACTTTTTCCTTGTGTGTTTCGATGCCGGAAATCATGCGAATTTCCTCGAGCACCTTCGCACTCAGGTTTTGCGCTTCGTCGACGATCAGGACAACTTTCTTGCCCTTCGCGTACTGATCGATCAGAAACATGTTCAGGGTGTCGAGAAGTTCGACCTTGCGCTGCTTGAAGGGTTTGAAACCGAACTCCGTGAGCACCGCTTGCAGGAACTGGCTGGGTGAGAGCTGAGTTTGCGACACCATGGCGTAGATGACGTCGTCGCCGAGCTCGCCGAGGAAGGACTGCAGCAGGGTGGTTTTCCCGGAGCCTATTTCGCCGGTAATGACGACGAAGCCATCTGCCAGCCATATGGTGGACTCCATGTAGGCTTTCGCCCGGGCATGCTGTTTGCTCCAGTAGACGAATTCCGGATCGGGTGTCAGCCGAAAGGGCTGCTCATTGAGTTTGAAATGTTCCGTATACGACATGCAATGGTTCCGGCCGAGCTCGCTTGGCGCGATTACCCAACCATTTTTACCCTATTGTTCAGTAACCTGGCGTTTCAATAGCGGCCTAGTGTACCTGCATTGTAATAGCTCCCGCCAACCCGGGCTGCGCGCTGTGTCGGAGATTTGCTACGCGTAAAGCTGCCTCAGGGCCATGGACAGCCGCTGATCCCGGACTGCGCCAGTAGCCGCCACAGTGGTCAGGTGGCCAAGTTTCCGCCCCGGCCGTGGCTCTTTGCCATAATCATGCAAGTTGAAACCGGCGGCAGCCAGCGCGTCCGTATCGTCGGGCATGACGCCGATCAGATTGACCATTGCGGCATAGCCTTTGGCAGCGGTGTCGCCCAGCGGCAGGTCAAGTATTGCCCGTAGATGATTTTCGAACTGACTAGTACTGGCGCCCTCGATCGTCCAGTGGCCTGAATTGTGTACGCGAGGCGCGAATTCGTTCGCCAACAGGCGGTCGCCGGCAACGAACAACTCCAGCGCCAACACACCCACGTATTCGAGATGCGATAACAAGTCTCGCAGGTAGCGCTGCGCCGTGGCCGTTAAAGTCGCTTCGGTCACCGGAGCAATCGAGTTGCGCAGAATACCGGAGGTGTGAACGTTCTCGGTGAGCGGGTAAATGGCGATGTCGCCGCCGGGCCGACGCGCGCCGAATACGGATACTTCACGATCAAACGCGATCCACGCCTCAGCGAGAAGCGGGTAATCACCGAGACGCTGCCAGGCGTCGTGTTGTTGCTGCGCATTTCGCACAATGGCCTGGCCCTTGCCGTCGTAGCCGAACCGCCGGGTTTTCAGGACAAATGGAAAGCCCAGCGATTGGCTTGCATGCCGCAAATCTTCCAGTGAGTCGACCGGGAAATAGGCGGGTACCGGGATGCCCAATCGCTCAAACAGCTGCTTCTCGCGCACGCGATCCTGGGCATGGCGCAGTGCGCTGGCCGACGGATAGACCGGCACTGCGTTCGCGATCGATTCGACGGCCGCCACCGGTACGTTTTCAAACTCGAAGGTGACCACATCGCAACGTCCGACCAGTTGTGCGAGTGCATCCTGGTCATCGAATGCCCTGGCCAGCACCGGCCCGGCGGCCCGCGCCGGCGGATTGTCTGCGGGGTCCAGAAACACGAAATCAAGCTGCAACGCTCGTCCGGCGAATCCGAGCATTTGGCCGAGTTGCCCGGCACCGATGACGCCCACGGTTGTCAACGCGGTCAGTTTTCGCGTGGGTCGGGTTGAGCGAGCACCGTGTCGGTCTGGCGTTGCCGGAAGTCGTTGAGTGTCGTCGCAACTACCGGATCCTGCAGCGCAACGATTGACGCCGCAAAAAGTGCCGCATTAATCGCGCCTGGTTTGCCGATCGCCATGCTGGCGACGGGTACGCCGGCTGGCATCTGCACGATGGAAAGGAGTGAGTCCATCCCTTGCAATGCTTTCGAACGGACCGGGACGCCTATAACCGGCAGCGCAGTTTTTGCCGCAGTCATCCCTGGCAAATGCGCCGCACCGCCAGCGCCGGCGATGATTACCTTGAGTCCCCGTGCGGTCGCCCCGGCAGCATACTCAAACAGCAAATCCGGCGTCCGGTGCGCCGATACGACCTGGACCTGAAACGCGACGCCCAGATGATCCAGCATCTCTGCAGCATGCCGCATCGTTGCCCAATCGGAGCCGGACCCCATGATAATTCCCACAGTTGCTTTCATTCTGTTGCCTGATTCGTGTCTGAGCTGGTGATCGGCTGCGGTAACGACGTAATAATGGCATGCACTTCACGAAAAATCCGGCGCCCGATGCTGCGCCGCCTGAACTCGCTGTTGGCTGACGCCAGCTCAGTCGCGAGTCGTGCCAATTCAGTCGAGCGTGTTCCGGTCTGATTGGAAAATTCTGCGACCGCGCGTATACCCTCTGCAAGGATACGATCGCGCCAACGCTCCGCAGAATGAAAAAGACCGGTTGCATTCCGGTCTGCCTGGCCCAGGGCCGCCAGGGACGCCCGTATCGCATCGGCATCCGCGTCGCGCATCAGTTTGCCGATGAGTTGCCGCTGACGTCGCAAAGCGCTGTGCGACTGGATACTTCCGGCATCAATCACGGCTTCGAGCAAGCTGTCGTCCAGCGGCATGGTTTCGAGGTCGGCTCGTCCAAGTCGAATGAGTGCTTCTCCGAGTTCCTGCAACGCCAGATGCTGCCGCTTGCGTGCGCTCTTGCTGGGTTTCGCGTCGCTCACTCTCCCGAATCCCCGAGGTCCTGTTGCCGCAACATGAGTCGAATAATGAAAGCTGGGCCAGCGACCATCAGAGAATAGTATCATGTCGCGCAGTTCCTAAAAGAAGCGGCGGCACACGCGCCAGCCAGTAACCGAATCACTCTGATGAACGATAGCGACGACGCCAACGCAGTTACGCTTGCATCACGCGATGCACTGGACCCCGCCAGGCTCGAATCGATAGTGCAGTTCGTACTGGATGAAGCTCGACGCCTCGGTGCCGACCAGGCAGAAGCGGGCGCGAGCCATGATATCGGGCTGAGTGCGACCGCCAGGCTCGGCGATGTGGAGAACCTCGAATACAACAACGATCGCGGCCTCGGCATCACTATCTATCGTAACCGGCGTAAGGGCAGCGTAAGCACGTCTGACTTTAATGAACCTGCGCTGCTCGAAGCCGTAGCCAAAGCCTGTTCCTTCGCATCTCATACCGCTGAGGACCCGTTCGCCGGGTTGGCCGATGCCGAGCTTATGGCGACCAATCCACCCGATCTGCAGCTTGCCCATGCGTGGGATCTCGATTCCGCAGAAGCCATTCGGCTGGCCGTCGAGTGTGAAGCGGCGGCGCGCGAGTTCGACAACCGTATCAGCAATTCGGAAGGCGCCACTGTGGCTACCAGTATCGGTGCGCGCGCCTATGGCAACAGTCACGGTTTTATCGGCAGCTTTCGCCAAAGCAGCCACAGCATCAGCTGCGTGGTGGTTGGCGAAACGAACGGCGACATGCAGCGTGACTATTATTACAGTGCGGCACGGGATGCAGCGGACCTCGAGTCGGTGCGTTTCATCGGCGAAGAGGCAGCGCGACGCACGGTCGCCAGACTCGGGTCACGCAAGATCAAGACCATCAAGGCTCCTGTATTGTATGTCCCGGAGCTGGCGCGCGGGTTTATCGGGCACGCGATTGGCGCGATTAGCGGGGGAGCGCAGTATCGGCGCTCTTCTTTTTTGCTGAATGCCGTCGGTGAGCAGATTTTCCCGACGTTCTTGCGCATCGAGGAACGCCCGCATATTCGCAAGGGACTCGCCAGTGCGCCGTATGATGCGGAAGGTGTCACGACACGCGATCGCGACCTGGTCGTGGACGGCATACTTCAGGGTTACGTGCTGAGCGCGTATTCGGCGCGACGACTGGAGCTGACCACCACCGGCAATGCCGGCGGCGCACATAACCTGATCGTTCCGGGAACTGCCGGGGGCTTGCAAGAGCTCGCGAAAGCAATGAATACCGGGTTGTTGGTCAACGAGTTGATCGGGCAGGGCGTCAATTCAGTCACCGGCGATTACTCTCGCGGCGCCGTCGGTTTCTGGGTCGAAAACGGCGAAATTGCCTATCCCGTGCACGAAGTGACCATTGCCGGCAACTTGCGGGAGCTTTACCGGCGCATTGTCGCGGTTGGCAACGATCAGGATCTGCGCGGCGGCATTCGCTGCGGCTCCCTGCTCGTGGACGGCATGACCATTGCCGGTGCGTGACGCGAGAACAACGCAGGAGTGCGCCTTGCGCGCGAATGAGATTTGTTGATCGTTGCCGCATTCGCCCGCAGGGCGGGCTCCAACTGTGGCTCGTCGTGCAACGCCAGCAGCACGTAGGAGCGCGCCTTGCGCGCGAATGAGATTTGTTGATCGTTGCCGCATTCGCCCGCAGGGCGCGCTCCACAGGGGCTCGTCGTGCGACGCCGAAAAACGTCAGGCTTCCGCCGCGATCTGATCGATCAGGTCGGCCAGCGACATGTCGCTCATGACACCGGCAACCGCGTCATCGAACTTGCGGCCCAATGCGTCGACGCCCGGAGTCCAAAGGGGCCCTCGATAGGAGCCGGTGTCGCCGAATTCCCGAACGCAGCGCACGATGTCAGCGATCAGCATTCGCGAAATGTCAGTCCCCGGCATCAGTTTGCCGTTTTCGGTTGCCACGAGAAGTCCTGAATCCACAAGCCGTGAGACGACCTGACTCATCGCGATCACCGGTATCTTGAGCTGTTCTCCAATCATTTCCAGTGTCATTCGCGTGTCCCGATCGCGAAATGCCTTGCCAATCAGATACATGATATTGATTGCCAGGCGCTCACGCATTGCATTCGAAAGCCGCGGCTCGCGTTGGCCGATACGCAGAAACGCCGGCCGCTGGTGATAGAACGCTAACTGTGCACCAAGCAACAGCACCAGCCAATTCAGGTAAAGCCAGATCAACGCGGTAATCGCGACAGCGAAGCCTGAATAAATGAGCTGACGAGTTCCTGCATACACTACAAAGGTTGCGAAAACGGCACTCATGCTCGCCCACATGACACCGCCGGCAACCCCGCCGATTAGGGCCGATTTGAAGCGAACACTGGTGTTCGGCACGAACATGTAAAGGAAGGTGAACACGCCTATTACCAGAAAGTACGGCACCGTCGTACCCAGCATCACGATCGCAGAGCCGAACGACTCGTTTTGCAGCAGCCATTGGACGAAGTTGTTGCTCTGGATCGAGGCGATCATGCCGAGCGCGACGACAATGGCGACCGGGCCGATTAGAAGTACAACGGTGTATTCCGATATCCGGCGTGCGAGACTGCGTGGCTGCGCTACATGCCACACGTAATTGAAACTTTCTTCAACCTTCTGCACCATCGAAATCGCAGTAAAGATGAAAAATGCCAGGCTCACACCTCCCAGTACTCCGCCTCGAACGTTCTCGACAAGTCCGAACAGTTCGTTGCTGATTTGCGTACCCTGTTCCCCGAGAGACACCAAAAAAAATTCTTCGAGTATTGGCCGGAGGTCATTGTGGACGCCAAGTCCCTTGAGCACCGAAAAGCTGAGCGCGATCAGCGGCACGATCGACAGCAACGTCGTGTAGACCAGGCTCATCGAGCGCAAGGTCAACTGTCCCGACAGTATGTCTCGTACCAGGGCATACAGGTGACGCAGAACCGTGCCCGCAATGCGACCGGGCAGTCCGTGTTTCAACAGCACATCGCCCCAGACAACAGCATCGACGCGGGTCCGCAATTCAGCAATCATCGCAATTCTGCGTCATAGTTGAACTTCACGGTTTGAGTCATCGATTCCGGGTTGTCGCATGTTAAAGTGGCTGAGAGTCTACGATGTCACGCACCTCACAGTATAACCACTCGTCACTCCCATGACCGCACGCTTCGCCGAACGGATCGTTTGCTTGACGGAAGAAACGACCGAGACGCTTTACGCGCTTGGGGAAGACTGGCGCATTGTCGGGATTTCCGGGTTTACAGTTCGTCCTCCGCAAGCACGCAAAGAAAAGCCCCGGGTATCGGCGTTCACCAGTGCAAAAATCGACCGTATTCTCGCCCTGCAACCCGACCTCGTTCTCGGATTCTCTGACCTGCAGGCGGATATCGCCGCAGAACTGGTGCGCCACGGTGTCGCGGTGCACGTCTTTAACCAGCGTTCCGTCCCCGAAATACTCACGATGATCCGCATGCTGGGTGGCATGCTGGGTGAGGAGAAGAAGACCAGGCGCTACGTCGCCGAACTCGAGCGCAGGATCGAAAAAGCGAGTGCCGAGTCGTGCGACGCATCGCATCGGCCGCGCGTCTATTTCGAAGAATGGGATGAGCCGAATATCAGTGCTATTCGCTGGGTTTCTGAACTGATTACCATAGCGGGTGGAGCCGACTGTTTTCCGGAACTCGCGCTCAAACCGTTGGGCAAAGACCGCATCGTGCAGAACCCTGCCGAAATCGCGCGTCGACAGCCGGATATCATTATCGGTTCCTGGTGTGGCAAGAAATTTCGCCCGAACCTCGTAGCGGCGCGCCCCGGATGGCAGGACATTCCAGCCGTCGCGCACGGCGAAATCCATGAAATAAAATCCGCCCTGATCCTGCAGCCCGGACCGGCCGCGCTGACCGATGGGCTTGCCGAACTGCGGCGGATTATCGGCGCATGGTGCGAGCGTCGGAGAGCGTAACGCTTTCGCGAAGCGACAGCCGCAGCGGCGGCTGTGCTCCAGGGTTGTCAGTCCGTGCGCTAACCGTCCAGGCGACGAGTCATGCGCACGAGAGCCTCGCGATATTTCTCCGCGGTGCGGGCGAGCACTTCGGCCGGCAATGACGGGCCGGGCGCGGTCCGGTTCCAGTCCAGGGTATCGAGGTAATCACGCACGTACTGTTTGTCGAAGCTGGGCGGACTGGTACCGACGCGGTACCCCGCCGCCGGCCAGAAGCGCGACGAATCGGGCGTCAGCACCTCGTCGATCAGGTACAGGCGGCCTTCGCCATCCTGCCCGAATTCGAACTTGGTGTCGGCGATGATGATGCCGCGCTCCAGTGCATAGGCAGCCGCTCGTTCGTATATGCTGAGTGATAAATCCCGAACTCGCTCGGCGAGCCGCTCCCCGAGCAGCAATTTCACGCTGTCGAAGGAAATATTTTCGTCGTGTTGTCCGGCTTCCGCCTTGGACGCAGGCGTGAACAGCGTTGCCGGCAAGCGGCTCGCCTGCTCGAGTCCTGCCGGCAAGTCGATACCGCAGAGTTGGCCTGTTGCCTGGTAATCTCGCCAGCCGGAGCCGATTAGGTAGCCGCGCACCACGGCCTCGATGGGCAGCGGTCGCAGACGCCGGACCACAACACTGCGTCGAGCCAGCATCCCGTGCAATGTCGGGTCCTTGACGACCGATTCCGGACTGCGGTCAGTGAGATGATTCGGCACGATGTCCGCCATCTTGCCAAACCAGAAATTCGAGAGTTCGGTGAGTACCTGACCTTTGCCTGGCACTGGGTCTGGAAGCACAACATCGTAAGCGGACAGTCGGTCCGTAGTCACAATCAGGACATGATCGTTGTCAACGCCGTAAATGTCCCGCACCTTGCCGCGAGCCAGCAAAGGCAAGGCCGGGATCGCCGATTCGAACAATGGGTCGCAGGCTGCGTCAACGGACAGGTCGGTAAATGCCATGGAAGAGGGCGTTGCCTTTGTATCGTTGTCACTAAAGACAGCGGCCGATGATGGCCCGTCGCGACACGAGCCGCAAGCGATGCAGATAGGCAAGTGCACGCTTTGCCGTTAGCATTGACCGATCCAGGCCAGCCTTATGCGGAGCGACTCGTTGCAATACTGGGGAAAACTCGCCGGCACTATGGCCGGGCTGGCTACCGGGCGCGCCTGGCTGGCGCTGGTCGGCCTGATTCTCGGACACCAGTTCGACCGCGGTTTTACAACGCCTTTCGCATGGGCCAGTAAAGGAAGGTCCGCGGATCGGCTTGACGCATTGCCTGAGAGCTTTGTTTCCGCACTGTTCCAGACCATGGGGTACCTCGCCAAAGCCAACGGCAGGGTATCCGAAGAGGAAATCCGCGCCGCACGTGTACTTATGCACCGTCTTGCGTTAAATCCTGGCCAGGTTCGCGATGCTATCGATTGGTTTGACAGTGGCAAGAAGCCGGGCTTTTCGCTGCGCGGAACCCTGCATCGACCTCATAGAGAGTTCGCCGGGCATCCGGAGCGAGCGGCCTTGTTCGTGCGCCTCCTTCTCGAGGTTTCATTATCAAAGAAATCGATCGATCGCCGCGAACGGGCGGCAATCTGGTCGGTGTGTCAGCAACTCGGAATCGGTCGCGTGGAGCTGGCGCAGCTTGAGGCGCTTCTGCGAGCACAAAAAGGATTTCGTCGCTCACCGGCGGGAAGTGCCGATGCCGAACGTGTGCGCCGCGCCTATGCCCTGCTCGGCGTCAGCCAGACATCCACCAATGCCGAGATCAAACGGGCTTATCGACGGCTGATGAATCGTAATCATCCCGACAAGCTTTCCGGCGGCGATGCTGATGTTACTGCCATCGCGGCGGCCCAGAGGCGCACGCAGGAGATCCGCGGCGCCTACGACATGCTGAAATCACGTCGCAACATTCGCTAGCCTGATCGCACCACCTCCCGCTGGTTGCAATGTGCAGCGACCAGCGACGAGCCGGTTCGTGAAAATCTGCGCAACGTAGGCTACAGTCGGACAAACACTGGCAAGGACCCCCGATGCAGCCGCTAATAGCCCCGTCCATACTTTCCGCCGACTTTGCGAGACTTGGCAACGATGTCAAAGCAGTCCTGGACGCGGGCGCCGACATTGTGCATTTCGATGTGATGGACAATCATTTTGTGCCGAACCTCACCATCGGACCGATGCTGTGCGAGGCGTTGCGGAACTACGGAATAGAAGCGCCGGTCGATGTGCACCTGATGGTGGAACCGGTGGATCGCCTGATTCCGGATTTTGCGAAAGCAGGCGCCAGCTGGATAACGTTCCATCCGGAGGCGTCACGTCACGTCGATCGTACGCTTGGTTTGATTCGTGATGAAGGTTGCAAAGCCGGGCTGGTTTTCAATCCCGCCACGCCGCTTGACTGGCTCGACCATGTGCTGGACAAGATTGACCTGATCCTGATCATGTCGGTCAATCCGGGCTTTGGAGGCCAGAAATTTATCCCGTCCGCGCTGGACAAACTTCGCCGGGCGCGCACGATAATCGACGAAAGTGGCCAGAGCATACGACTTGAGGTCGATGGCGGAGTGAAGACAAATAACATCGGCGAGATTGCTGCGGCGGGCGCCGACACCTTTGTCGCCGGTTCGGCGATTTTCGGTAGCGGCGACTATGCGAAAACGATTGCGGCAATGCGGGACGAAATTGACAAAGCGACGGGCGCCGCCTGGCGCCAGGCGGCGCCGGAGACTAAATCAGACAGCAGCTAGATCTTGCGATTCGGCCTGGCGCCGTAGACGACGATGGTTTTGCCGCTCGCCGAAACGAGGCCCTGATCCTCAAGTACCTTCAGTACGCGCCCGGCCATTTCCCGCGAACAGCCGACGAGACGACTCAGTTCCTGGCGACTGACCTTGATTTGCATTCCATCCGGATGTGTCATGGCGTCCGGTTCGTTGCACAGGTCCATGATCGCATGGGCGACCCGTCCTGTTACGTCCACGAACGCGAGGTCACCCAGTTTGCGATTGGTTCGATCGAGACGGGTAGCCAGCTGGGTGGCGAGTTCGAAAACGAGGCCCGGGCTTTCGCTCGCTATCTGCCGGAAACGCGGGTAGGTCATTTCAGCGATTTCGCACTCGGTCCGGGTGCGTACCCAGGCGCTACGGGTCGGTTGTTCGTAGAAAAGGCCCATCTCGCCGAAGAACTGGCCTTTATTGAGGTAGGCGAGAACCATCTCGTTGCCGTCTTCGTCCTCGATCATGACCTCAACCGAGCCGTCGACGATGTAATAGAGAACGTCCGGAAGGTCGCCGGCGTGGATCATTACGGTTTTCGAAGGAACCGTGCGTACCCGGCAGTAACTCAGGAAGCGATTTATCGCGGGAACATCACTCAAGGTCTTGGCAGTAGTTTGCATTCGTTGGTCCTCAGCGATACGTCGCCCGTTCTTTTAATACAGACCGCGTTTGAGAGCAAGCTAAGTCCGTAATTCTTATTGAAAATAGGTGCTGCCCAGCGGATCAAATTATATTGAATCGACTGACCGCTGGCCAGCAGTCTTATACCTTGTACGATGTTCGCGTCATGACTCTGGCGCTTACACGCATGAGTTCACGTAGGACTGCAGGTAACGGGCGAGCGCCAGCGGACTTCGCCTCAGCGCCGTGGCGCTCTTCCTCTTCCCGCATTTTCGAGACGATGGCCCGGCTGCGCGCATCTTCGGCGGGGAGTTCGGCCAGGTGTCCGCCCAGGTGCGCTGCAACCTGTCGTTCGGTTTCTTCGACGAAACCCAACGACCAGCGGTCGCCCAGGACACCGCTCGCAGCTCCGATCAGCCAGGCACCCGCGAACCATGCCGGTCGCAGGCGACTGGGCCGCGCATTTAACTCACGTAAGCGCTGCTCGCACCACGCCAGATGATCCAGTTCTTCACTGGCAGCTGACTGCAAGTGTGCGGCTAAGTCGGCGCTGCGCGCAACGGCCGCTTGCCCCTGGTACAGACCCTGTGCGGCAATCTCACCGGCGTGATTGACCCGCATCAGGCCGGCAGCGTGCTGCCGCTCCGTATCGGTCAGCGAACCCTCCGAGGTATCGAGTGCAGGATTCGGACGGCTTGCCGTTGCCGGCGCCGCGACGATACCGCGCAAAGCAGTATCGATCCCTGAAAGGAGCCGGTCGGCCCGGGTAAGTTGTCGCTCACTCATTGTGGACAGTATAGACGGATCGAGGCGACACTCGCCGAATAACAGCGGAATAACTGCGGAAAAACCAGGGAGAATCACGGCTAAAACCGCTGCTATTCCGTACGCCTCGGAATTCAATGTGACCAAGGCTATACTCCGCAACCTTTGTGCGCCGGGCCCCTCGTCCCGCTCGCAACGGACACAAATTCTGCCCGGATACCTGCGCCGGGCGGAGTAGTCCAACACTATCTCAATGGGAGTATCCGTATGAACTTGCGCGTGATTGTTGTGCTCGGCAGCCTGGCCATTGGTTCGCACGCCGGCGCCCAGGAAGGGCAGGGCGCTGCCGGCGCACCGGATCCGACGGCTGATCCCTGGTCGGGCAAGGTGGCCCTCGGCTATCTCGCGACCAGCGGAAATACGGAAAGCTCGAGTCTGAATTCGGCCTTTGCTGTTGCCTACACATCCGGCAAATGGACCCATGCCATCGATGCCTCTGCCATCAACACCACTGAAGACGAACAAACCACGGCCGAAGCGTATTCGGTTGGCTTGAAGACCGAATTCAACATGACCGACCGGGACTTCCTGTTTGGCCGGGTCGACTGGCGCAAGGACCGGTTCAGCGGCTACGACCAGCAATTATCCGAATCAATTGGCTATGGACGGCGCCTGATCGATACCGGCGTGCATTTCCTGAATGCCGAAATCGGCGCCGGCGCGCGGCAGTCAGAGTTGAGTGACGGCACCACGGAAGACGATTTTATCGTGCGAGGCGGACTCAACTACCGTTGGCAATTCAGCGAACAGGCCCAGTTCACCCAGGATTTCGTGACGGAGGCGGGATCGCAGAATACCTATATGGAATCGGTGACAGCCGTCAAGGCGAGGCTGATCGGCGCGCTGGCGCTGGTTGTTTCCTATACAGTCAAGAACAACAGCGAGGTACCGGTGGGCAATGAAGAGACCGATACCTTCTCAGCGTTGTCCCTGGAGTACGGATTCTAGCCGACGCAACCCGCCGTTCCACGGTAAATGACTGTTTCTATTAGCTCAAAACAGGTAAGACAGGCATCCGGGCAACTGACCCCCGGTTTGGCGGAACGATTGCATTGACGGGGTCCGTCGAGTAAAATCTCGCGCCTTTCGCCGGGGCACAATTGCTGCGGACGCCGCAGCGGACCGTGAGCCGCCCGCGGCGCCGGTTGGGCGCCCGTATTTTGTTCCTGAATTCATCCTGGAAGACCCTGCAGACATGAAAACCTTTTCGGCAAAGTCCGAGCAAGTACGCCGCGACTGGTATGTCGTCGATGCCGCCGGCAAGACGCTTGGCCGGCTGTCGACGGAGATCGCAAGTCGGCTCCGTGGCAAACACAAGCCGGAGTTCACGCCCCACGTGGATACGGGCGACTATATTGTGGTCGTGAACGCAGAAAAAATTCGCGTGACCGGAAACAAGCTCAAAGGCAAGCTGTACCATCATCACACGGGCTACATTGGTAATCTGAAGACGACGTCGCTCGAAAAGCTGCTCGAGGAGGCGCCGGAGCGCGTCCTGCAGTTCGCTGTTAAGGGTATGTTGCCGAAGAATCCGCTCGGGCGAAAAATGTTCTCCAAATTGCACGTATTTGCGGGCCCGGAGCATACGCACCAGGCCCAGCAGCCGCAACCGCTCGATATCAAGGCTTAAGTCAAACCATGCGTAAGGCCGAGGGCCTTCGCGAATGAGGCAGACGAACGATGAGTGACACCCAGTATTACGGCACCGGACGGCGCAAGACTTCAACGGCGCGCGTGTTCCTGAAGGCCGGAAAAGGCACTATCACCGTCAATGACCGGCCTCTGGACCGGTTCTTCGGGCGTGAAACCGCGCAAATGATCGTTCGTCAGCCGCTGCAGCTAATGAACTTGTCCGAGCAGCTCGACGTCAACGTTACCGTTACCGGCGGTGGCACCACGGGTCAGGCGGGAGCGATCCGCCACGGGTTGACGCGGGCGCTGATGAAGTACGATCAAACATTTCGCGCCAAATTGCGCAAAGCCGGTTTCGTGACGCGGGATGCGCGCGAAGTTGAACGCAAGAAAGTCGGTCTGCGGAAGGCGCGTCGGGCGACCCAGTTCTCCAAACGCTAACGCTCGATTCCATTGGTGTCCGGCACCGGCATCAATTGATGCCAACCGTCCGGCCCGCGCAGTCGCTATAGTTACCTTTCGTTTGGGGGATCGTCTAGCGGTAGGACTGCGGACTCTGACTCCGCCAACCCAGGTTCGAATCCTGGTCCCCCAGCCAGATCAAAAAAGGCCCGTCGCGGGCCTTTTTTCGTTGGACCGCGCCTTGCGCGCGAACGGGAAAACATCGAACGTCATCGCATTCGCCCGCCAGCAAAAAAATGGCCCGTCACGGGCCGTTTTTGCGTGGCGCTGGATTCCTGTTATCGAGGCATGGTGCGTACGCCACTCGCCTCACCGATAAGAAGAATATCCGCCGGCCTGTGTGAAAAAAGTCCCACCGTCAGCACGCCGGGCAACTGGTTGAGGCGCGTTTCCATTTCACGAGGATTGCTGATATTCAGGTTGTGCACGTCGAGAATATGATTGCCGTTGTCAGTGACGAAATTCTCTCTCCAGATCGGCTGGCCGCGCAACTTGATGATCTGGCGCGCGACGAAAGCTTGCGCCATGGGAATCACCTCGACCGGCAAGGGGAATTTCCCCAGCATCCCTACAAGCTTGGAGTCATCGACGATACAGATGAACTTGCGTGCCGCGCCGGCCAGAACCTTTTCCCGGGCCAGCGCGCCGCCACCCCCCTTGATAAGGTGCAAGTGCTTGGTCGCTTCATCCGCGCCGTCGATGTACAGGTCGAGGTCACCGACGGAGTTGAGAGTCGAGACCTCGAATCCATGCTTTTTCAACCGGGCAGTGGTTGCCTCAGAACTCGAGACCAGCGTCTCGATCCTCGACCTTACGGCAGGCAATGCATCGATCAGGATGTTAACGGTCGACCCTGTGCCGACTCCGAGCACGACGCCGTTCTCGATGTATTTTAGTGCAGCTTTCGCGACTGCAATCTTTTTCTCAGACTGATCCATTTAGATGCACCAAATCCTGAAGTCGAAAACGGGAAATGCCATGCGACTCAGCACAGCGTATTGAAAATGCAGCTTATCCGATCAGGCTGGACCAAGCCAAGTTACGGCCCCCGAAACGAAATGTGCCCGCGGATGCGGGCACATTTGCGATTTTAGGAAGAAGACCGTGGGAGTTTTTCTTATGCACTAAGCTTATGAAAAAACTACCTTTCTTCCCTGAGCATAATCGACATGAATCGTCGAACTTACGCCATCTTCTTGGAGGACGCTTTCTTTGACGCCTTTTTAGCTGGGCGTCGCTTCGTCTTCCGTTTAGCCTTCTTCTTGGCTTTTTTCTTAGCTTTCTTTTTGGCCTTTTTCTTGGCCTTCTTTTTAGCCTTCTTCTTACCCTTCTTCTTTACCTTGCGCTTTGCTTTTTTCTTTGCCTTCTTCTTGGCTTTCTTTTTCGCCTTGCGCTTGGTTGCCTTCTTTTTGGTCTTCTTCTTTGCTGATTTCTTCTTCGCTGCACGACGTCGTTTCGGTGCAGCCTTCTTCTTCGTTACTTTGCGCTTCTTGGCGGTCTTCCGCTTCGAAGCTTTCTTGCTTGCCTTCTTTTTGGTAGCCATCATTTTCTCCGTGTCGGGTACCCGGCGTTGAGTATATACAACAAAACCGAAAAATCCAGCTAGTCAAGTGATCCCGTTAACATTTTGGGA
>JBGTHC010000026.1:0-14452 GCA_041746375.1 Woeseiaceae bacterium | reverse complement strand
TGCGCCGCGCGCCGCTGCGCGCAGCGCCGGCACCGTGACGATCGACGACGTGCGCCCGGTTATCATGCAACGTTGCAGCAATTGTCATTCGGCGTCGCCGAGCCATATTGCTTTCGCAACAGCGCCTGGCGGCTTCATACTCGACACTGATGATCAGATTCGCGCGGAAGCACTGCGCATTCACCAGCAGACGGTGGTGTTGAAGGCGATGCCGATTGGTAACCTTACGCAGATGACCGATGAGGAACGGCAGCTCATCGATGACTGGTACAGGGGGTTGGAGTGATCTGTGCAACGACCTGCAAAGGGTCCAGTCTGTGCGTGAAGGTGACAACAATAGAGCCTCTTCCCGTTCGCGCGCGAGGCGCGCTCCACCAGTTATGACTGAAGCACGTTATCCCAGGAACCTCGTCGGCTATGGGGCCGAACCGCCGCAAGCTATGTGGCCTGATAACGCTCGAATTGCCGTGCAGTTCGTCGTCAATTACGAGGAAGGCGCAGAGAACTGCATCTTGCACGGCGATGAGGCTTCAGAGCAGTTTCTCTCCGAGATCGCCGGGGCGGCTGCCTACCAGGGACAGCGGCACATGAACATGGAGTCGCTCTACGAATACGGCGCGCGCGCCGGGTATTGGCGATTGCATCGGCTGCTGACAGAGTACGACGTGCCGGCTACGGTTTTTGCGGTCGGCATGGCGCTTGAGCGCAATCCTTCCGTGATCGAGTCGATGCAGTCCGCCGGCTGGGAAATCGCCAGTCATGGTTACCGCTGGATCGACTACCAGTTTGTGGGCGAAGCAGTGGAGCGCGAACACCTGCAACGCGCGATCGATCTTCACTTGAAACTGACCGGCGCAAAGCCGCAAGGCTGGTACCTCGGCCGCTGTAGCCCGAACACGCACCGGCTGGTCGCGGAGCAAGGTGATTTCGTCTACAACGCCGATTCTTACGCTGACGACCTGCCCTATTGGGATGCGTCGTTTGCAAGGCCGCAGCTCATGGTGCCGTATACGCTTGATGTCAACGACATGCGTTTTGCCACGCCGCAGGGTTTCAACACCGGCCGTCAGTTTTTTCACTACCTGAAGGATACGTTCGACGAGTTGTATCGCGAAGGCAAAGAGCGACCGAAGATGATGTCGGTCGGGCTGCACTGTCGATTGGCCGGAAAACCGGGTCGGACCTCGGCAATACGGAGTTTTCTCGAATATATTCGAAACCACAGCGACGTCTGGCTGGCGCGACGCATCGACATTGCGCAACACTGGCGTCATTATCATCCGCTGAAGGAGGAGGCCCGTGCCCGGTGATGAACAGCGCGAGTCATTTGTGCGGTGTTACGGCGGGGTCTACGAGCATTCACCGTGGGTCGCCGAACGCGCCTTCCCGAAGGCGGCGGGCGTGACCGATCCGGAACGGCTTGCGCAGTTGCTCGCGGCGGAAGTTGACCGGGCACCGGCAGATGCAAAACTCCGCCTGATTCGTGCGCATCCGGATCTCGCCGGACGCGCGGCTGTCGCCGGCCAGCTTGGCGCAGCGTCGACAGAAGAGCAGGCAAGCGCGGGCATCGATCAATGTACGCCGGAGGAGTTTGTGCATTTTCAGACGCTCAACCGTCGCTACAAACAGAAGTTCGGTTTCCCGTTTGTGATGGCGGTGCGCGGCAGCAGCCGGCAGGTCATCCTGGCGAACTTCGAGAAGCGGCTGGAGAACAATCGCGAAACGGAGGTCGAGCGGGCGATCGAGGAGATCCACAAGATTGCGAAACTGAGGATGCAAGCCCATGCTCCGTAGAATCCCTGCAGGAGCCCGCATCGCGGGCGATTTACCGAACATAAAGGATGGGGCGCGCCCGCAATGCGGGTTTATGCAGCAGGCGCAACCGGACCGATCATGACCTCAAGCCCTCACCATCCTTTCCACCATTGGGTGCGCCTGGAGCAGCCACGTCTCGGCACGCGCGTCGTTGCCGCGAGCGATGAATTTTTCGGTGCCAAGGAGCGCTTGATCGACTACGCCGAGCCGGTGTTCGTTCCGGACAGGTATGACGATCATGGCAAGTGGATGGACGGCTGGGAATCCCGGCGCAAGCGCGTGCCGGGACACGACTGGTGCATCGTGCGGCTTGGCATTCCCGGCATCGTGCACGGTCTCGACATCGACACCCGGCACTTCACCGGCAACTTTCCGCCGGAAGCATCCGTGGATGCCTGCCGCTCCGACAAAGAGCTGCCGGCCGACGATGAGTGGCGCGAGCTGCACCCGCGCAGCGCATTGCAGGGCAACTCGCAGCATTTCCTGCCGGTTCAGCACGCACATCCCGTGACGCACCTGCGTCTCAATATCTATCCCGACGGTGGCATTGCGCGTCTGCGCATTTTCGGTGAGGTGCTGCCGGACTGGAGCCGCGAGAATCACAACGATATCTTCGACCTCGTCGCACTCGAGAACGGGGGACGCGCACTGGCCGCGAGCGACGAACATTTCGGCAGTATGCACAACCTCAACCTTGCCGGCCGCGGCGTCAACATGGGCGACGGCTGGGAAACCGCGCGGCGCCGCGGTCCAGGGCATGACTGGGTGGTGCTCGCACTGGGACATCCCGGTCGAATCGAGCGCGTGGAGATCGACACGGCACATTTCAAAGGCAACTATCCGGAGCGTGCGTGCGTGCAGGCGGCGCGGTTAGATGCCGAAGATCGCGCCAACCTCGTGGCGGCCAGCGAGTCCTGGCCGATCGTGTTGCCGGAGAGCAAACTGGGCATGGATCAGCAGCACTTCTTCGACAAACAATTGCAGGATGTGGGGGTTGTGACACATGTACGCCTGTCGATTTTCCCCGACGGCGGCGTCAGTCGGTTGCGAGTAATCGGCAAACTGGCGATGCCAGAACCGGTTAAGGAAGAGCGGTGAAGGACGAGCAATGAGCGGCCCTGAACTCAAACCACTGCCGCTCACGAGCGAACGCTTTGCGCCATTCGGCGATGTCATTGCGGCATCGCCAAGAGTGCGACAGGCGATGAATGAAGCGCGTTTCGAGCGTTTCAACGATCTCGCGAAATTGAATATCGATGCGAAGGCTGATGGCCGTTTATCGCTGAGCATCGCGCGTTGTCGCGTAGCAACCGAATTGCCATACCATTTCGACATGATTGAACGTCATCCGCTTGGCAGCCAGGCGTTTGTGCCGCTGCATGGTCAGAGCTTCATCGTCGTGGTGGCGCCGCCCGGCGAGTCGGCCGAGATTGGCGATCTGTCTGCGTTCGTCACCAACGGGCACCAGGGCATCAATTACCACCGCGGCGTCTGGCATATGCCGCTCATCGCGCTCGCAGCAGACCAGGAATTCCTCATCATCGACCGTGCGGGCGAGGGCCCGAATTGCGAGGAACGGGTGCTCGCCGAGCGTGTCACGTTGCTTGCGCCGTAGTATCCCGCTCCGCAGCCGACCCTGAATTGTGATCGAGATACACGCCCTGCAAACATGAGCAACATTTCCGCCTACCGCGCCTCGATCCTGCATTGCCTGCGTGATCCGGGTGACGACAACGAACCCCTGGCCTCGGGTGCCGTCCAGCATTTCGATGACGGGCTGCTGTTAGTGGTTGACGGCTATGTCGACTCTGTCGGGCCAGCGACCGAGATGCTCAAGTCGCTGCCGTCGAACGTGCAGGTGAGCGACTACAAAAACCAGCTGATTATCCCGGGACTGATCGACTGCCATGTACATTACCCGCAAGTCGACATTATGGCTTCCTACGGCGAACGGCTGCTCGATTGGCTGGAAAAATATGCGTATCCGGCCGAACGCAAGTTTGTCGATGCCAACTACGCGAGAGAGGTCGCGGAGTTTTTTGTGCAGGAGCTGTTGCGGAACGGCACCACAACAGCGTGCGTTTTTGCGACAGTCCACCCGCAGTCGGTGGAGGCGATTTTCGAAGCGGCGTCGAAAGCCGGTATGCGCCTCATCGCCGGCAAGGTGTTGATGGATCGCAATTGCCCCGAAGATCTCAGGGACGATCCGCACATGGCTTACTCGCAGTCGCGACGGCTGATCGAGAGGTGGCACGGTCACGAGCGCTTGTCATACGCTGTGACACCACGTTTCGCACTTACTTCCAGCGAAAAACAGTTGCGAGAAGCGGGACGACTTCTGAACGAGTATCCGGACGTCTACCTGCACACGCATCTGGCCGAGAACGAGGAAGAAGTTGAGCAGGTCGCGCGGCAGTTTCCGTGGAGCCGCAGCTACCTGGATGTGTATAAGAACTTCGAACTAATGCGCGAACGCTCGATCTTCGCGCACTGCATTCACTTGAATGACGATGATCGCCATCAAATGGCGACCAAGGGTGCTGCGATTGCGTTTTGCCCGTCATCGAATCTTTTTCTAGGCAGCGGCCTGTTCGATCTGCGCGCGGCGCGCCACTGTAATGTCCGTCTGGGCGTGGGCAGTGATGTGGGTGGCGGGACGAGCCTCAGCATGTTGCGTACGCTCGGCGACGGATACAAGGTGCTGCAACTGCAAGGTCAGTCGCTGACGCCGTTCGGGGCGTTTTACCTGGCGACGCTTGGGGCGGCGCGGGCGCTTTACCTCGACAACAAGATCGGGAGTTTCGAGAAGGGCAAGGAAGCGGATTTTATAGTTCTGGATCCGGCGCGCATCGAGTTACTGCAACGGGGAATCGGCAAGAACACTATCTGCGACCGCCTGTTCGCCATGTTTTTTCTCGGTGACGACCGAATTGTCGGGGAAGCGTTCCTGATGGGGCAATCCCGAAGTCCGACGCGCCAACCGAAGATCGTGCATCGGATCACCGGACACTAGGGAATCTCTGCACAGGTCCATCCTGGACTTCTGCAGAGTCGAAAGGGCAACGCGCAGCTTCGCCCTTTCTCCCGCGTTATCAATCGCTAACGCGATTGACGCGGCGGGGCATCCATGCCCCGCAGGGAAGCTCCGCAAACTTGTGCAGAGCTTCCCTAGTCAGCCGGCAGTTTTCTTGCCGACACCCGCGCCGCAAAGTGCTTCCAGCCGATCGATGACCGGCGCAATCTCGAGCTTGTTGGCGCGCAATTCGTCGAAGTCGACGCCAGAGAGTTCGTACGGCAACACCAGCCACTCGTTTGTCTCGTGAATATAGAAGTCCGGTACGCGCAGGGTCTTGTCCGACGGCCGATACCACACCGTTGCAATGCGGATATCGTGCGGCACATTACGACGCGCCTGCTCCGTGAGTCGCCGAATTACCGCGGCTACGCTCGAGCCGGTGCTGTACACGTCATCGACGATCAGGAGCGAGTTTTCGGCACAGACGTTTTCCAGTAAGTACTGCAAGCCATGTACGCGGATCGCGTCGGCCTTGTCGACCATCTGCGCGTAGCTGGCCCGGCCCTTGTAAGAGGTTCGAATGGCGATGTGGTCGGTATTGATGCCAAAGTATTCGAGTCCTTCCTGCACAGCGATGCCGACGCCGCTGCCGCCACGCCACAAGCCGATCAGGAAATCCGGCTTGAATCCGGAATTGCGGATATTGACAGCCAGGCGAAACGAATCAAGAAGCAAATCGTTTGCAGAAACAAAAACTCGTTGCATTAATTTTCTCGGCGGCGACGTCGATACGGTACCATTGGCTCGGATTCGTCGCCATTGCAGTGGCATGGCTGCATTATAACGATTGGACCGACGCTGTCAGCGCAATGAGACCTACAGGATGAACAAAACCGTTTTAACGGCACAGGAGTTGCTCGAAGATTCGTTCCGGCTCGGCGTCAAGATCCTGGAAAGCGGTTTCGAACCGACATTGATTGTTGCCATCTGGCGAGGCGGAACGCCGGTCGGCATGGCCGTGCAGGAGATCATGGCCTACTGCGGTCTGGATGCCGATCACATAGCAATCCGCACTTCCTCGTACGTCGGCGTCGACCAGCGCGGGGCAGTGGCCGTCCACGGCCTCGATTACATTATCAACAAGGTCTGTCATAACGACCGTCTCCTGATCGTCGACGATGTTTTCGATACCGGGAACACCATCGCGGCCGTGATCGCCGAAATTCGCCGCCGGGCACGCGGTAATACACCGCAGGAAATGCGCATCGCCGTCCCGTGGTACAAGCCGTCACGTAACGAGACGACGCTGGTGCCGGATTATTACCTCAAGGAAACCGCCGAGTGGCTGGTGTTTCCGCACGAGCTGGACGGGCTGACGCCCGACGAGATGCGTATCGCGCGGCCCGAGCTGCATGAGATCATCGTCGGCGGGTGACCGCGCATGTCGGCGTGCAGACTTGCCTGAAGCCATACAAGCGTTGTGCGTCTATTGCGGCTCCAATACGGGCAATCGCGAAGAATACGCGCAGGCGGCCAGGGGCCTGGGCCGCCTTCTGGCGACGAACGGGATCGGCCTCGTCTACGGTGGCGCCGGTCGCGGCCTGATGGGCGTGATCGCCGACGAAGTCCTGGCAGCCGGCGGCAAGGTCCAGGGCGTCATTCCCAAGGCCTTGCTCGCCAAAGAGATCGCCCACCCGGATCTCGATGAGTTGCATGTCGTCCAGTCGATGCACGAACGCAAATCCATGATGGCGGAGCTGTCCGACGGTTTCGTGGCCCTGCCGGGCGGCTTCGGCACGCTCGAGGAAATCGTGGAGATGCTGACCTGGGCACAGCTTGGAATCCACACGAAGCCGTGCGGCTTGCTCAATGTCAGCGGCTATTTTGACGGGCTTCTCACATATTTCGATCACGCGGTTGCCGAGCAGTTTGTGAAACCGCCGCACCGGGAGATGCTGCTGGTCGATGCGGATGCGGGGCGATTGCTGGCAAAGTTTCGCGAATACGCAGTTTCGTTGTTGCTGCATTCGCCCGCGAGGCAGGCTCCTACAGGAGTTTAGCGCGGCGGGTAGCTACCAGTGAAAACGCCAGCCGCCGCTGCTGCCGCTACCGGCACGGCGGCGCCGGCGCATGCGCGCATGCAGCGTCGAGCGCTTGTCGGCCAACCAGACTTCGCGCTCAACGTGCGGGTCCTGGCCACGCTCGATCCGTCGCTTTTCCTCGCCGGTACGGAACGCGCAAAATTCCTCGTAGGAATCGATCTCGGCTTTCAGTTCGCGAATTATCAGTTCGACGTAGATCGCGTCGTCGAGGAAACCGAGGCCGGGAATGTGGTCGGGAATCAGGTCTTCCGGATCAGTGAAGTAAACCAGCGCGCCGAGGACGCGCTGGCGCTCCTCGTCACTCAGTCGCCATTCTTCGTCACTGACCATGTTGATGATGGTCTCGAGCTTGAGCAGTCGCTCGGCGATGAAATCCGGCAGATTGGGCCCTTTTGCTTCTGCGATCAGACTTCGCGCAGCCTTCTCGATCTCGCCGGGTTTTTTTGCTTGCTCGATCGCCGACTTGGCCCGGTCGACGATTGTCTGGAAGTGTTCGAGATCCTGGTCGCTGAGTGTAAAAGTAATATCGAGAGGCATGAATAATCGTCCTTATCGTCTTTTTTGGCGAACGCAAATTCTGTAACGGGCCAATTCAACAGCCGGCCAACCCCTGGCCGTGACCAGCCCATGTGTCCGAAACGGGGTCGTACCATCCGCGCAGCGCTGGCGCTCACCCCGTCGCCTGCAGTTCTGGTTGATTCTGGCCGGCCTGGCAGTCGAACAATTGGGATTGTATACGTAACCGCCACTATCGGCTATTTTCCCGCGTTTTCGGGGTCATAGTCTGGGCCTGCGGGCCAGGCGAGGCGCCGTTCATGGAATAATGCCGCCCTTTGTCGGACGAGGCGACGGCGCGATGGCACTACCGGACACAGTCGCCGATCCGCTGGCGGTTATCGCTGCCGAGGCACCGCCTGCGGATATCACGGACGCTGCAAGCATCGCCGCCAGGTACTACGGGCTGCGCACCACCGCGCGCGAGCTTGTCAGCGAGCGCGATCGCAATTTTCATCTGCAAGCCGACGACGGGCGGCATTTCGTTCTGAAAATTACCAACGTGGCAGAGGACCCGCTGGTCACGGACTTCCAGATAAAAGCTTTGCTGCACATTGCCGCGCAGGACGCGGGAGTGGCCGTGCCGGTCGTTGTTCCCACCACGGACGGTCGATACAGCTTCGATTACGCAACCGCGCAAGGACGCCATGTAACGCGACTGGTCACGTACCTGGATGGCGTATTGATGCGCTCACGGCCGGTTTCGTCGGCGCTCAGCAGGAATTTTGGTCGTTACGCAGCAAATCTCGGCCGGGCCCTGCGAGGATTCGAACATGCTGGCGCCGATCACGCACTGCTGTGGGATATGCGCCAGGCGGAGCGCGTCCGCGACCTCGTCGACTACATCAGGGACGACGAGCTGCGAACCCGTGTCGCCGACTGCCTCGATGCGTTTATCGAGCAGGTGCTGCCGCAGTTCCCGACGCTTCGCACCCAGATAATCCACAACGATATGAATCCTGAGAACGTCCTGGTTGACCCGCAGGACGACAGCCGGGTGGTCGGCGTCTTTGATTTCGGCGATATGGTGCGCTCACCCCTGATCGTCGATGTCGCGGTGGCGGCTGCCTATATGCGCACTCTCGACGGCAACCCGTTGCCCCTGCTGGCCGAATTCGTGGCGGAGTACCACCGGACTACGCCGCTGTTACCGGAGGAAGTCGATCTCGTTTTCGATCTGACCCGGGTACGCCTCGCTACGACCGCGGCCATCCTGCACTGGCGTATCGATGCGCGGGGTGCGGACGACCCTTACCTGGGCATTGCGGCGTCAACCGAATCGACTGCCGCACGATTTCTGGCAAAGCTGGACGAAATTCCGCGGCAGCAGGCGCAGGCCACCTTCCGACAAGTGCTTGGCTGACCGCGCTTTGGCGCAACGATCAGCCGCTGTTATAGGGATCGAAGCCGCCGGACTTGTCTTTCTTGCCGCCGACCTTGCCGGCTGCGGGCTTGCCGCCGATGGATTTCTTGGGAAGGTTACCGGCGCTTGCCGTGTCGTCGGACCTGATGATTCTGCGCAGCATCTGGGTGCTGACGAGGGACAGTCCATCTCCCGAGTCGTCGCCGACCTGCTCCAGGGTCACGTCCGCGGGCCGACGGGTCGGCGGCAGCTTGTGGTCACTCGCAAGGATAGCTTGCAGGTCTTCGTCGCTGATCACCTCGAAAAGGCCGGTTGCCGGATCGCGAGCCAGTACACCGTCGTCCTTGCCAAGAATCAGGCGTTCAATCGAACTGCGGCTGTCTTCGTCGTCCGATTGCAGAATCGTCTTGAGTTGGGCTGTCGACACCAGCTCAAGCTGCGCCGTCTCGATCGTCTCCGACCAGACGGTGCGGCCTCGATCGTCGGTGGTCACTTTGGCGGGGCGCCGGATGCGCACCGTTGCAACGTAGTCTTCGGCCATCGGTGAATCCTGTGACTCTGCAACGACTTGCCAGTAGGGGAACTGTAGCCTCCCGATGAGTCCAGTGCCATGATCCGGGTCGAAGTTCTCGGCTGTTACCAACCGAATACCTCTTAATAAGGCCCTTAATGATCCGGAATGACCAATTATGGCGTCCGGCACCTGACTCCCTCTACCCCGCGCCACCCTGTTGCAGGTTGCCGCCAGTCCGCCGCCGCGGGCGAACGCCCGAAACTGGTTCGCCGGAAGATTCTTGTGGCAGTCTACGCGCTCCCTGGCGTTGACCGAGCATCGGCCTTATGAGATTGCCCTTATGAGCAATAGTGAAAAACAGAACGTCGGCGCAATCAAGCGCATTGTCCGCGCGACGACGCAGATCGAGCCCAATGAGCTTAAGGCGACCCTGCTGTCATTCGCTTTTGTGTTTGTCCTCATGGCGGCGTATTTCATTCTGCGACCGGTTCGGAACGCCATGGCCAGCGACTGGAGCGACGTAGAGCTCAGCACGTTGTGGACCGGCACGTTTATCTTCAGCCTCATCGCGGTCAGCATCTATGGTGGCATCATTCCGCGCGTTAAATTCCGCTACCTGGTGCCGGGGGTCTACGCGTTCTTCACCTTGTCCTTCTTTCTTTTCTACCTGGGTGCGACGCAAGTCGAAAACCGCGAACTGATCGACAAGTCGTTCTATGTCTGGCTCAGTGTATTCAGCCTGTTTAACGTGTCGATGTTCTGGAGCTTCATGTCCGAAATTTACTCACGCGACCAGGCACCGCGCTTGTTTGCCTTCATTGCCGCTGGCAGCAGTATCGGGGCAATCACCGGTCCGGCAATCACCGCTTTCTTTGCCGATGCACTCGGCACCTACAACCTGATGTTGCTGGCTGCATCGATGTTGCTCATCCCCATACCCATCATTGCGGTGCTTAACCGGTTGAAGGTTACCGAGCTCGGGAATGCGGATGTCGCAGCGGATCTCAGCGAACAGGTTCGTATCGGCAAGAATCCGTTTGCCGGATTCACGCTCTTTTTCCAGAGTCCGTTTTTGTTTGGCATCGGCCTGTTCATCTTCCTGTATGTGTCGATGGGTACATTCGTCTACTTCGGCCTGAAAAACCTTATGGACGTGTACGACGATGCAACCCGCGAGCGCATCTGGGCGTTGATCGACCTGACGGTCAACACCCTGTCCATCGTCACCGCGCTGTTCATTACCGGACGCATCGCGACACGTTTTGGCATGGCGAAGACGCTGGCGCTGGTACCAGCATGTCTCGTAATCGGTTTCCTGATCATTGCGATGGCGCCGATACTCGCGGTTGTCGTGAGCATTGAAATCGCGCGGCGTGCGGGCAATTACGCAATCACGCGACCAGGACGCGAAATGCTGTTCACGATCGTCAATCGCGAAATGCGCTACAAAGCGAAACCGGTCATCGATATCGTTGTGTACCGCGGCGGCGACATGGTGTGGGCGTGGGCGTTTACGGCACTGACCACCGTGGTCGGGCTCGGCATGGCCGGTGTCGCCTGGGTCGGCGGCGGCATTGCGCTTGTTTGGATGATGGTCGGCGCGTGGCTTGGCAGGACGTATGATCGGGCGAGGGTGACCGAGAACATCAAGGCAGCCAAAGGAAATTGAGCCCGTAGGAGCGCGCCCTGCGCGCGAATGGTGAAGCGCCCGACCGTCTCTCCTTCGCGGCCAGGGCGCGCTCCAACAGGGCAACCGTGTACAGCGGATGAAATCGAAGAGGACTCAGCAGAATGCACGACGCCTGGATTTGTGACGCCATTCGCACACCGATCGGCCGCTATGGCGGGTCACTTTCGTCCGTGCGTGCCGATGATCTTGCCGCCATTCCATTGCGCGAACTGCTGAAGCGAAACAGTGGTTTGCCGCCCGACATTATCGACGACGTTATTCTCGGCTGCGCCAACCAGGCGGGAGAAGACAATCGCAACGTTGCGCGCATGGCGCTGCTGTTGGCCGGACTACCGCCATCGGTACCGGGCGCGACCGTCAATCGGCTGTGCGGATCGGGTATGAATGCAATCGGCAACGCAGCGCACGCCGTAAAGGCGGGCGAGGCAAGTGTCGTGGTTGCCGGTGGCGTCGAATCCATGTCGCGAGCACCGTTCGTGCTGGCGAAATCGACCGCTGCGTTTGAGCGCAACGCTGAAATCTACGACACAACGCTCGGCTGGCGATTCATCAATCGTGAGCTTGAGAAACAATATGGTGTCGATTCGATGGCTGAGACTGCGGAGAACGTGGCCGTCGATTTCGGTATCGGTCGCGACGACCAGGATCGCTTCGCGCTCGCCAGCCAGCAAAAAGCCGCAGCGGCGATCGCTGCAGGTCGCCTTGCCGAGGAGATCGTGGCGGTTGCTGTACCGCAACGACGCGGGGACGCAGTCGTGGTCGACACCGATGAGCATCCGCGCGCTGATTCAACTTTCGAGACGCTTGCAAAACTGCGCCCGATTGTGCGCGCCGATGGCACCGTCACTGCCGGCAATGCGTCCGGAATCAATGACGGGGCCTGTGCATTGCTAATTGCGTCGGATCGGGCCGTCGAGGCACATGGTCTCAGGCGCATGACGCGAATCAGGGCCTGGGCCGCCGCCGGCGTTGAACCGCGCGTAATGGGTATCGGTCCGGTGCCGGCGAGCAAAAAAGTACTGGCCATGAGCGGACTGACCATTGAACAAATGGACGTTATCGAATTGAACGAGGCGTTTGCCGCCCAGGGACTGGCCGTGCTGCGTGAATTGGGCGTGCCGGACGACGCGGAACACGTGAACCCCAACGGCGGCGCCATCGCACTCGGTCACCCGCTCGGCATGTCCGGTGCGCGACTTGTCACAACCGCGACCTACGAACTCGCACGGCGCAACGGCCGTTATGCGTTGTGCACTATGTGTATCGGCGTCGGGCAGGGTGTCGCAATTATCATCGAACGCGTTGCATGAGGCGCCTTGCAAGAGATACTTTTCGTGAGACGACCTTCGTGAGACTCCCTTCGTGAAAAATGCCAGCGGTAAAATCCGCGAGCCTGCGCGCGAGGAATTGCAGCAGTTTGCCGAACGATTGCGTGCGCGACGCACCGTCAAGCTTTTTCTGAAGCGGCCGGTGAGCCGGGCGCTCGTTCTCGAAGCGATTGAGGCCGCACGCTGGGCGCCCAATCACCATGTCACCGAGCCGTGGCATTTTTACTTGCTGGGGCCGGAAGCGATCCGCGAAAGTGTCGAGTTGACTCGCATTGTCATCACCGAGCGCAAAGGCGAAAAGCTGGGGGAATTCAAAGCACAATCCGCAGCAGCGGTACCCGGCTGGCTGGTGGTTACCTGCCGCTCGTCCGACGATGAACTCATGCAGCGCGAGGATTATGCGAGTTGTTGCTGTGCCGTACAGAATTTCATGCTTTATTTGTCGGCAGCCGGCGCGGCATCGAAGTGGGCCACCGGGCCGATCACGCGCGATGAACGTTTTTACGATTTGCTCGGCATCAACAGCAATGAAGAATTCATCGTGGGCCTGGTCTGGTACGGCTACCCGAAGGTAATTCCGACCCAGACGCGCAAGGATGTCCAGGAGATCGTCACCGAGCGAAAGTAGCGTGGGGTTTGTTGGAGTGCGCCCTGCGCGCGAACGGGAAGAGGTTTGACGCTTTCGCATTCGCCCGCAAGGCGGGCTCCTACGGGGTTCTGTCAAGGCTGGCCGGCGATCAGGAGTTCGCTGAGTGGATTCAGTCCCAGCCAGTAGGACAACTCGCGTGGATGATCGATGGCCCACACCGCGAGATCGGCACGCTTGCCGACTTCGAGCGTGCCGCGATCGTCAGCCAGCCCGAGTCCTCGCGCCGCTTCGCGCGTGACGCCGGTCAGGCATTCCTCCGGCGTCAGCTTGAAGAGGCTCGACGCGAGCACCATGGTGGCCAGCAGCGAACACACGGGTGACGTTCCGGGATTGCAATCGGTTGCAACGGCAATGGGCACGCAGTGCGCGCGCAGCGCCGCTACCGGCGGCAAACGTGTTTCTCCCAGCGTGAGGAAAGCGCCGGGTAACAGTACGGCGACCGTACCGGCAGCCGCCAAAGCCTCGATACCGCTGTCCGGGGTGTATTCCAGATGATCTGCCGACAGCGCACGGCATGACGCCGCGAGTTCGGCGCCGCCACAGGCGCTCAGCTGGTCGGCATGCAATTTGACCGGTACACCGAGAGAACGAGCGCGTTCGAAAACTTTGGCTATCTGTGCGCTGGAAAACGCAATGTGCTCACAATAGGCGTCCACTGCATCGACCAGCCCCGCGTCGCATGCCGCCGGCAGGATTACGTCGCAGACGAGATCGATGTATTCGTCGGGTCGATTGCGGAATTCCGGCGGCAACGCGTGCGCGCCGAGAAAGGTCGTGACGACTGTCACGCCGAATCGCTCGCCCAGCAGGCGGGCGCCACGCAGCATCTTCAGTTCATTCTCCAAATCCAGGCCATAGCCGGATTTGATTTCGATAGTAGCAACGCCTTCGCGCTTCAATGCTGCCAGCCGCGGGGCGGCGCTGTCGCAAAGTTGCTCGAGCGTGGCGGCCCGCGTGGCGTTAACGGTGGAAAGAATGCCGCCACCCGCGCGCGCAATATCCCCGTAGGAAACACCTTGCCGACGCTGCTCGAATTCAGATGCGCGATTGCCCCCAAAAACCAGGTGCGTATGACAATCAATAAGCGCCGGCGTAATCCAGCGCCCATCGACCGACCGCGTTTCCTTGCAGCGATGCTCAGGCAGGTCGCACGCCGGCCCCACCCACGCAATACGACCACCGGCAATTGCAACAGCCGCATGGCCAATCTGCCCATACGGCACCACGCCCGCCCGCATCGTCGCAACGCTGGCATCCGTCAGTAAAAGATCCCAATCACTCATCCACATAGCTTATACCGCCAAGCTCGCAGTACCAGTCGTCGGCCAGATGGCACTCGGTTAGGCCCGAGCAGACCACCACCGCCCAAGGCCTCGGCCCGGGGTGTCCTTTGGCGCAAATAAAGCGGACCAAAGGGAGC
>JBGTHC010000025.1:0-1902 GCA_041746375.1 Woeseiaceae bacterium | reverse complement strand
AATCGGGAACCAGACGATGCCGCGACTGCGAAATCCTGTCAGGCGCAGCACACTGAACTCCCGGCGTTTTCGATCGATATTGGCCCAGATGCTGCTGCCGAAGGACAGCCCGTATCCCGAGGCGGCGATGATCGCGATGATCCAGAAAACGATACCGAGATTGCGATCCAGCGACTGCACCAGCTCGATATCGGCGACCCGTGTCCGGACGTCGATCCCCTGATCCATCAGCCCGGCGCGCAGGCCCGCCACATCCTCCAGTTCACGGGCATAAAGCCGGAATCCGGAAAATTGTCGCGGCTCGGTCCGCTGTTCGGCGCTACCCTCCCAGCCGAGTTCGGGAACAGCGCGTCCATCCAGGAAATCCTCGATGGCTACGAGCAGATCGTGTGATACGAACATTCCGTCGCGCGCAAAAGCCGCGGCCGACGCAACCCCGGTAACCTGCAGCGGCAGCAATTCGGTTTGCTGCTCACCCGACCAGGTGCGCGAAAGAATGCCTTCGATGTTGTCGCCCGCCTCGGTTCCGAGTTTGTCCGCCGCGTCGAGTGACAGAACAACCCGGTCGAAGCCCAATGGTTCGTCCAGGGCGTCCAGTACCGGATCGCCTGCGGCGGACGGAATGAGCTCGACGCTGATGATGCGGCCGGCACCGCCGCCCGTTGTCCGCAGTCGCATGCTTGCAGCGATCGCCCGGGTGCGTGGCACAATGAAGGCGACGTCGGAACGCTGTGCCATTGCCTCGAACCAGTCCGGCCCGAAACGATTGCTGCCCGCCGGCAGGATCTGACGATAGCGCGCATCCTCTTTGAGGGGCGAGAGGAGATTGGAAACGATGCCGAACTTCAGGCCGAACAGTACCAGCAACGGCAGAAGGACAGCGCTTAGTGAGAGCACGAAGCACGCACTCATAACCCGCTCATGGCAAAAATCGCGCCACGCGAGTTTGAGAAGGAGAGCGCTCTGGGACTCAGTTTGCGGCATCGGACACCACGACATGCAATGAGTTGCCGCGGTCCGCGTCAATCCGGTGATCGATCATGCGCAATCCGGCGCGCTGCATCAGACCAAGCGCGTGGCTGGCAACGATCAGGGTGACGCCCATCTCGTCAACCAGCCCGACCATGACTTCCATGATGCGCGCAGCATTGACCGGATCGACTGCGGCAGTCGGTTCATCGGCGATCAGTACGGACGGGTCGTGGGCAAGTGCACGCGCGATTGCCACGCGCTGGCGCTGACCCACGGACAGTTCGGCGGGCCGCTTGACGAGCTGGTCGGCGATATTGAGCCTTTCTGCCCAGTGCTCAGCGGCTCCGTCTTCGGGACGATGCAGCAAACGTCGGGAAAGCTCGATATTTTCGCGCACCGTGAGATACGGCAGCAGGCCGCCGTACTGCAGCACGTAGCCGATGTGCCGGCTCCGCAAATCCGCCATGAAATCGGCATCGGCGGATTGCCACGCTGCCGCAATATCGTGACTGTCTTCCGCTTCCTTTGGTCTAAAGAAGAATGCGCCACTCTCTGTCGGCCGGAGGATCATTGCGAGCAACTCGAGCAAGGTACTCTTGCCTGAGCCGCTCTCGCCGACAAACGCGAGTTTCGCGCCACGCGCTATATCCAGCCGCGGTATGGACAGTCGAAACCCGGCGCCTCCCGCCGCATAGCTCTTCACCACGTCGCGCAGTGAAAAGACGGCGCTGGTCAGGGCAGCGCCTCCAGTAACAGCGGGTAAACGGAGTCACCGTCAACCGGACCTCCATCCAGGGAGACCCACAGGTCCACGTTGTCGTGCAATGCCCGGTAGTAGGCGACCTTGCCATCGAGTTGATTGATGAACTCGAATTGCTGTTGGGCCGGCCACTGTTCCCAGATACTGAGATCAAGGTTCATGACCTCGCT
>JBGTHC010000024.1:0-1713 GCA_041746375.1 Woeseiaceae bacterium | reverse complement strand
GAATCGAGCTCGAAGGAGGCTCAGAGGCGGAGATTGTGGCCAAGAAAAACGCCTATGAGGCCATTGTGCGCGCCAAACAACGTGCCGGCGGCGTCACTCCTTCACAAGGCGTGCGAGACGACGTATCCAGCCGGGTGAACATCGGCGCTACCGCGATCCGAGAAGCTCAAGACCACGATGCGGGCGGCATCATCACCGAATCTCGGAAGCGGCAAGCCGACTATTACTCAGGCACCAGCGAACCTAGCTCCAAAGTCTGGACAAACGCCGCAGACGATATCTCCGACGATGCCAGGAAAGTTATCGAGGATGTTGCGGGGGTGAATCGAGGGGTACCGAACCGACCAATCAAGGCGCCGCCAGCGCCTGGAAGCATTGGGGCAAACGAGCAGACTGCCTCAGGCAAAAAGTAGACGCGTATGTCAGTCGAAAAGCGACCAACCTTTGCGGAGCACCTTGTATGTGTCGTTCGGTCCCCGGAATTCGTCGATCGGTCGGTGCGAGAACCTAAGCCTAATTCTCGAACGGCGCTTTCCTGTTGACACTGGGTTATTCGGAGTGATCTCGTACAGAAAGACCTCTTTCAGCTTTCCAAACAATTCGGGCAGAGTCATTTTCGTACCTCGCAAACTCTCGGCTGCTGCGTAACACTAATCCTCTCGCTAGAAAATTACAAGACATGATGTCAAGGAGGTCGCCATGCAACAACCACCTGAGGCGAACAAGGGTAGTGAAGCGATCCGAACCATCAAACCATGCGACGCCGCCGTCATCACGACGACGGGCTGCCGATAAAGTACGGGGTGCACAATGACCACTTCCACCGATGCTGCTTCAACGCAGGCCACCTCCAATCACTTGATGCCCTCTGGCGGTCTGACGGAAAAGCTGTTCGAGGAATTGCTGACAGAGCTGCGTACTGAGCGCTCCAACATGCGTGAGCAGCATCACGAGCTGGTCAAGGAACGGAAGACCGAGCGACGGTGGAAGACCTTTTTTCAGCTGGCTCTGATCGGTATCCCGCTGCTTGGCACCATCGCGTACGTCATCTTCTTCACCTCCGCCATGGGATTCCAGTGGGGGCCATTCGGTAGTGTCGTCGGCGTCGTCCGGATCGATGGCGAAATCTCGTCGCAGAACGTGGCATCAGCAAAGCACGTCATCCCCATCCTCGAGAAGGCGTTCGCGAACCCTAGCGTCAAAGCTGTCGTGTTGTCGATCGACAGTCCCGGTGGGGCGCCGGCGGAAGCCGAGCGCATTTACGCCGCGATCGAGCGCCTGAAGAGGAAGCACCAGAAACCGGTGGTGGCCGTCATCAACAGCATGGGGGCGTCGGCCGCGTATATGATCGCAGTCCACGCGGACAAGATTTATGCCGGAAAATACAGCCTGGTTGGCTCAATCGGCGCGATCATCACCGCTTGGGATCTGCACAAGGCGATCGAACGCGTTGACGTCGCGCAGCACGTGTATGCCTCGGGCCAATTGAAGGCCCTCCTCAACCCATTCGCGCCGGTCTCACAGGAAGCCGACGCCAAAGCGAAGTTGCTTGTTTCGCAAGTCGGCGCAATATTTCTGGACGAGGTAAAGCGTGCCCGTGCGGCCACGCTCAAGGCCAACGTGGATTACGGCAGCGGCGAGATCTGGGGCGGCCAAGAAGCGAAGGACATAGGACTCGTCGACGGGATTTCTACGCTGGACGAAGTCGTGGCC
>JBGTHC010000023.1:0-27926 GCA_041746375.1 Woeseiaceae bacterium | reverse complement strand
ACGATCCTGCCGATGTCGGTTGGTATGAAGCGCTTACCGTCCATGTCGACGTATTCACGATTACGCAAGGTGGCGATGATGCTGGCATAAGTGGACGGACGTCCGATGCCATACTCTTCCAGCGTCTTTACCAGGCTCGCCTCGGTAAATCGCGGTGGAGGTTCAGTGAAGTGTTGCTCGGGTCGCAGCTTGTCGAGGGAAATTACGTCGCCTACTTCGACTTCGGGCAACAGGCGGTCGCCCTCGTCGTCACTACTGTCATCCCGTCCTTCCTGATAGACAGCGATGAATCCCGGTTCGACCAGAACGGAACCGTTGGCGCGAAAACGATGCCCGTCATCGCGGTCCGGCCCGGCGGAAAACTCCAGCGCGACGGTATCGAAGATCGCCGGTACCATCTGCGACGCGACTGTCCGTTGCCAGATCAACGTGTAAAGCTTGAGCTGGTCTGCGTCGAGCTTGCCCTTGAGCGCATCCGGCGTGCGTGCGGCCGACGTCGGTCGTATCGCTTCGTGCGCCTCCTGGGCATTCCTGGCCTTGCTTTTGTACTCGGGTGACGTCTCGGGAACATTCGTAGCGCCGTAGCGCTCGCGGATGACGTCACGGATTTCCTCAACAGCGACGGATGCCAGGGTCACGGAATCAGTACGCATGTAACTGATCAGTCCCACGTTGCCTTCGTCCGGCAGCTCGATGCCTTCATAAAGCCGCTGGGCAACCCGCATCGTTCGCTGTGTATTAAAACCCAGCTTGCGGGACGCTTCCTGCTGCAGGGTAGACGTAGTAAATGGCGCAGCAGGATTACGCCGGCGTTGTTTCTTGTCGACACTGACAGTTGTCAGTTCGCCGGCGGACGCCTCAAGAAGAGTTTTCTCTACTTCGCGCGCAGACTCTTCATTCCCGAAACTGAACTGTTCGACCTTTTCCCCACGGTAGCGCACGAGTCGCGAGACAAACGGCTGTCCCTTCTTGCTGACGTCTGCCTCAATTGACCAGTACTCACGTGGCTTGAATGCTTCGATCTCCAGTTCGCGCTCGACAATCATACGCAGGGCGGGGCTTTGCACCCGTCCCGCTGACAGGCCACGCTGTACCTTTTTCCACAGCAGGGGTGACAGGTTGAACCCGACCAGGTAATCGAGAGCTCGACGTGCCTGTTGTGCGCTCACGAGGTGATCCGAGATCGTGCGCGGATGCCCGATCGCTTCCTGGATCGCGTTCTTCGTAATCTCATGGAAAACCACGCGATGCACAGGCTTGCCTTTCAACGCGTTTTTCTCGTTCAGCAATTCAACGAGATGCCAGGAAATAGCCTCACCCTCGCGGTCCGGGTCCGTTGCGAGGTACAGTGCTTCAGCCTTCTTCAGCCCCCTTATAATGGCGTTCACGTGCTTCTCGTTTCTTTCGATGATCTGATACTTCATCGCAAAGCCGTGCTCCGGGTCGACCGCGCCTTCCTTGGGTACGAGATCGCGAACATGACCGTAGGACGCCAGGACATCAAAGTCATCGCCAAGGTACTTGCTGATTGTTTTCGCCTTGGCTGGCGATTCAACGATTACGAGATTCTTTGCCATGTCGTGCGATGTTTCCCGGGATTTCTGCGACCAACGCGGGCCGCAACAACAAATTGAGCTTGCGTGGGGCGGTTGAATTACATGCTTGCCAGCGGGCTGTCAAGACAGGAATTGCCGGCTACCTTCGTGAATAGCCCCGAATCGCAGGCCTCGCAGGCAATTACGATCGTTCGCGAATCCGGGGAAGAACGAGGAAAAACGCGCGAAGCCGCGCAAAGCGGCCCTGTCGGCCAGTCAGACAACAGCGTCTCGCTGCCGTGTCGTCAGTGCAGCGCGCCGCCACTCTCGTCGAATACGAGGTCTTCCATACGTGCGTAAGCGAGCTCCTGACCCGGCTGGCTGAACAAAACCATCAATACCACCCACTTGATCTGTTCGACGTCTATGTCGTGAGTTTCCAGAGCAAGCAGGCGATCGATCAGTATCTCGCGTTGCGGCGCTGACAGTATTCCGATCTGTTCGAGGTAGGTAATGAAACCGCGACAGCCAACATCCAGCCGTTCATGTTCGACCACATTGTAGATTCGGGTACCGTGTCCCGTTTGCGGACTGTAGATCAGCCCGTCCTGCTTCTCGGCCAGCCCGTCGAGCCAGTCGAGGGCACGATCGATTTCACCGTCTGCGAAACCGGCTTTCGAAAGCTCGTCGCGAAGCTCATTCTGGTCCGGTTCCGGCTCTTCCTCAGCGTCGATGTACGTTTCAAAAAGATACATCAGGACGTCGAGCACATTCTCTTTCATCCCTGGAGCGACTCCCTAATTTTGAGTACTGGCCGCCATTCAGGGCTTCGATATCACCCTCAAGCTCCAGGATAAGAAGCATGGAGGAAACCTGCTCGATCGTCAAACCGGATTCGCTCGCGAGTTGGTCTGCTGTCACCGGATCGTGCCCCAAAGCAGCAAGCAACACCTCGTAATCCGCATCGCGTTGCGGCGAAAGTTTCTGTGCCGGCAGCGTACTCGCCGCATTTTGCATAAGGTGTTTAACCAGTGGCCCCAGTTCGCTGACGATGTCATCCGCACTTTCGACAAGTTTGGCGCCCTGACGTAACAGCTGATGACAGCCGCGTGACAGGGCATTATGTATCGAGCCCGGAATTGCAAACACTTCGCGTCCCTGATCCGCGGCCAGACGTGCGGTGATGAGCGAACCGCTGCGCTTTGCAGCTTCTACAACGATCGTCCCGAGCGCCAGTCCGCTGATCAGGCGATTGCGTTGCGGAAAATGCTCGCGGCGCGGAGCGCTGCCGAGCGGGTACTCTGAAATCAGCGCACCACTTTGCACGATGCGATGTGCGAGATCGCGATTGGCGGCCGGATAGACGCGATCGATGCCGTGACCGAGTACAGCGACCGTCATCCCGCCCGATTCCAGTGCTCCCGCGTGGGCGGCGGTATCGATGCCTTGTGCGAGTCCGCTCGCGATGCAGAAGCCGGCGCGCGCCAGATGCCGTGAGAATTCGAAGGCATTCTGCACGCCGCCGCGAGTCGGATTGCGGCTGCCGACAATGGCCAGGATCGGCAAATGCAACGCCTCTACATTGCCACGCACATAAAGGAGAATCGGCGCATCGTCGATTTCCGACAACAGTTGCGGGTAGTCAGCGGATTGCCAGTGCACGAAGTTGCAATCGCTTTGGCTCAGCCACTCGAGGTCCGCGGCGACCTGCTCTTCATCGGGATGCAGAATGGCGTGTCGCGCGACGTCATCGATGCCGGCCTTGCGGAGTGCCGCAGCGCTTTGCATTGCAATGCGTTCTGCACTGCCGAAGTGTTCCAGTAATTCACCGAGCTTGCCGGCACGAAGCCGTGCCTTTGCAAGTATGGACCAGGCGCGCTCGGCATCATTCATCGCCGCGCGCTCCGTCCCGGCCGGCGCCGGCGCAAAAAAAACGGGCCGGTGCCCTGTGACAGGAACCGGCCCGTTTGTTGTTCAACTGTCTAGTCGGGGTTGCGCACTGCGTCGAGGACGTGAATGTCGCTGGTAGCCTCCATGACAAGCCCATAGCCGATTCGGTCATATACCTTGAATACCATTACTGTACCGGCTTCTTCATCCGGAAGTTTGACACTCTCGCCGCGGAACATCGAGCCGCTGGCAAACCGGTCCTTGACGACTTCGCCGGCCTGGAACACGGTGAGCACGTCCCCCGGCGCCAGTCCGTCACGCGCGCCGCGATTGAGCACCACGACATGATACTGGCCGATCAGGGATACCCCATCTACTACCGAAATAATCCGTCCATCAATGTCGGAATCGGGCGCTTTCGGGAAGAAATTGAGCGGGATGTCCACGGTTTCCGGCAGCAGCCGGTCGCCCAGAAGTGCTTCACGATTGGTATCCGCGAGGCGCACGGTTGCCGGGTCCCCGCCGCGGGTCAATGCACCTTCGCCGACGTAAATTCCCTGGTAACCGACGACGCGATTGTCGTCCGGATCCACGAGTTCGTCGCCAACGTGCACGACGCTGTAGCGCGTGCCCGGCGAGGCCGGATCACCGCCCCGTACGTACAGATCGTTACCCGCTGCGGCTACCAGGTGATCGCCGCGGGTGCCCATGATGTACGGCAGTCCATCGATCTGGTCCTTCTCCAGAACCAGGCCCTTGGACAGGAAGGCGGCAATACGCTCGTAGGGAATGCTGGTGACGGCGTCCGTCAACGGGGTGACGCGCGCCTGTGGCGACAACCGGTAACTGGATCCCCGGACAGTAGTGATACGCGTTTGTCCGTCGATGGTCACCAGCGCCAGGACATCGCCCGGGTAGATCAGGTGCGGATTTTCTACTTCGGGATTGACATGCCAGATTTCGGGCCAATACCAGGGATCCTGGAGAAACGCCGAGGAAATGTCCCACAGGGTGTCGCCGGGTTTTACGACGTATTCGTCGGGATGTCCTTCGGCTAACGGCACGCGTGACGAAGTCTGCTCAACGACCTGCGGCCGGTAGACGGGCTGGTCGACGGGCGACGTCGTCGCCGCGCGGTTTACCGATGACGATGCGCCGGCCCCGCTGCTGCTGGCGGCCGGGCTGCTTGTGGACGATGGTGCGGCCCGCTCGTCATCGTTTGCGAACGGGTTCAGGGAGCATCCGGCCAATGCGGCGGCCAGCGCAATAACAGTCAGTCTGCGACTGAAAGTTAAGGAAATTTTTCCTGGGAACATAATCGGCGGTTGCTCCGTCATAGTGGTGTGGCCAAGCCTGCGGGCGGGCATTGCTATAATATGTCGATTGGACGCTGCAGGGACTGCCAAACGTGTCACAGTTCCGGCCTGCGAGCGCGCCTGACGGCCTCGTTTTCAGCGGCATTGTCCGCTATCTTCTTTAATGAAGTCAAAAATTTAGCAGTATCTTGTAGCAAGTCACACGAATTTTTGCGACGACATTTATGGCTATTCTGACCATTTTGGAGTTCCCGGACCCGCGTCTCAGGAAGCGGGCGCAGCCCGTCCTGCAGGTGGACGACGACGTGCGCCGCCTGATCGACGACATGTTCGAGACCATGTACGCCGCCCCGGGCATCGGCCTGGCGGCCACCCAGATCGATGTCCATCAGCGTTTGCTGGTGGCGGACGTATCGACAGTCAATGACAGTCCAGAGGTGCTGATCAATCCGGAAATCCTTGAAAAGGACGGCGTGACGGTTACCGAGGAAGGTTGCCTGTCCGTGCCGGGGTATTTCGAAGAGGTCGAACGCGCAGAGCACATCAGGGTACGCTTCCTGGATCGCGATGGGCTGCCGCAGGAACGCGAGTTCATTGGATTGCTGGCGGTTTGTATCCAGCACGAGATCGACCATCTCGACGGCAAGCTGTTTGTCGACTACCTGTCCGAGGCGAAACGGCAACGCATCCGCAAGCGCCTGACGAAGGAGCGGCGGCAGCAATTGGCGCCGGCCGCAGTCGGCGGTTGAAGCCTTTACGCACGCCGCACACGCGGAATTAGGCTGACATCTCACCTCACCTGATGTCTCCCCGATTGATTTTTGCCGGGACGCCCGGCTTCGCGCTCGAATCGCTGCGCGCGATGACGGAAGGTGGCTTCCGCCCGCTCACCGTTATGACGCAGCCGGATCGCCCCGCGGGTCGTGGACGGAAACTGCAGGCAAGCCCGGTTAAGCGGTTTGCCATGGGCGCCGGCATACCGGTCCTGCAACCGGAATCGTTGCGCGCACCGCTCGTTGTTTCGCAGCTTGCAGCGTTGCAGCCCGATGCCATCGTTGTTGCAGCCTACGGCTTACTTTTCCCGCGTGACCTGCTGAAACTGCCGAAGCGAGGCTGCATCAATGTGCATGCTTCACTCTTGCCGCGCTGGCGCGGTGCGGCACCGGTACAGGCGGCGATCCAGGCCGGCGATGCCGAGACCGGAATCAGCCTGATGGATATGGAAGAAGGCCTGGACAGCGGTCCGGTGTATGCGCAACAGGCGTTGAAGATTGGTGCGGACGAGACCGCGGGCGAGTTGCTGGAACGCCTTGCCCGGCTGGGTGGCGACCTTCTTGTGCAGCATCTCGGCGCCATCCTCGCCAGCGAGACGGCAGCTCATGCGCAGGATTCGCGCCAGGTAACCAGCGCCGGCAAACTCAAACCACAGGATGCACGGCTCGACTGGGGCCGGCCGGCCGGCGAACTGAGCCGACGGCTGCGCGCCTGCAACCCGGCGCCGGGCGCCTGGTTCGAGATTCACGGGGAGCGCGTCAAGTGCTGGTCGGGTGTGGCGCTGGAAGGTAAAGGCGCGGCGGTGGGCACCGTGTTATCGGTCACCCGGGATGGCGTCGATGTTGCGTGCGGTGAGGGCGTCATTCGCCTGACGTTGCTGCAACGGCCGGGACGCGGCCGCATCAGCGGGCGCGAGTTCGGCGACCAGCTGCAACTCGAGGGACTCAGGCTGCCGACATGAGCGTTGCTGCCGGTGGCGCCGGCGTTCGTGCCAATGCAGCACGCGTCATCGACGCCGTGGCCGTACGCGGGCAATCGCTGGATGTCGCACTTGTCGACGCAGACGCGCGCACGCCCGTGGCGGATCGCCCGTTGCTGCACATGCTGGCCTACGGCGTGTTGCGTCACCACTGGCGCCTGCGCTCACAGGTGGCGGCATTACTCGACAAACCGCTGCCGGCGAAAGACCGCGTTATCGAGTCACTGCTGGCGACGGGAATTTTTCAGCTGACTGACAGTCGTGTGCCGCCTCACGCCAGTGTTTCACTGACGGTCGAAGCAGCCCGCCTGCTGCGCCGTCCAGAATACGCCGGGGTTGTGAACGCCTGCCTGAGAAAGTTCCAGCGGTGCACTGCGGACTTGCAATTGGACGCCAACGACGAAGTTCGTTTCAATCACCCGCAGTGGTTGATTGAGCGTCTCAGGCACGAGTGGCCGGACGTTTGGCAAGGCCTGCTCGAGGCCAACCAGGCGAGGGCGCCTATGTGGCTCCGGGTTAACCGGCGTCGCCTGGATACTCGCGCGTATCTCGAGCAAATTGCCGGGGCGGGTACTCTGCTGCCCGGCTTCGACCAGGCGATCCGGCTCAACGAGCCGCGCCCCGTCAACGATCTGCCGGGCTTCGCTGACGGTCTCGTATCGGTGCAGGATGCGGCTGCGCAACTCGCGGCGCCGTGGCTTCTTGCGGCCGGTGGCGAGCGAGTTCTGGATGCTTGCGCGGCGCCCGGCGGAAAGTCGGGCCATCTGCTGGAACTGTCGTCGCCCCGGGCGGTTCTAACGGCGGTGGATCTCAACCCGGAAAGGCTGGCGGTGGCCGGCGAGAATCTCGCACGGCTGGGCCTCTCCGCCCACCTGGTGGCTGCCGACGCCGGACGGACGGGGGATTGGTGGGATGGCCAGCCGTTCGATCGAATCCTGCTGGACGCGCCGTGCAGTGCAACCGGCGTCATACGTCGCCATCCGGATATTCCGCTGCTGCGCAGGAACGCCGACATTGACGCTTTGGCCGCCCGGCAGCAGCAGTTGCTGTCCGCGCTGTGGAGGATTCTGGCGCCCGGCGGCCGGCTGCTCTATGTAACCTGCTCGGTCCTGCCGCAGGAGAATGAAACGCAGATCGGGCAGTTGCTGCGCCAGCAAGGGGACGCCGCGGAATCTTCTGTGTTGCCAAATTACAACATCCGCGATGTAATGCGCCGCAGGGCAGTCGGCTACCAGATTCTGCCGGGCGACCGGGGTCTGGACGGCTTCTACTATGCCTGCCTCGAAAAACGGGCCTGAAAAAACGATGACCGACCTATTGAAATCGCGCGCTGCCTGGCTCGCCCTGGCAGGGATGATCGCTGCCATGGTGCTGCTACCGGCACTGGCTCAGGATCGTCCTGTGCGCGAGGGTTATTTCGTCGTGCGCTCGGCCTCGACCACGCTGGTCGATGATGTGCTGGAACTGGAAGCACGCCTGCAACTCGTCCTCAGCGACGAAGCTCTCGCGGCACTCGACAGCGGCGTACCGCTGACGATCGAACTCAATCTCGAAGCGATCCGGGAGCGTCGTTTCCTGCCCGATTCGCTGGATGCGGAGCTGACATTGTCCTACGAACTCGAGTATCGGCCGCTGAGCCAGCGTTACATCGTTCGCAATCTCAACAGCGGCACCCAGGATTCATTCGCAACACTTTATGCCGCGCTCAACAATCTCGGCAGGATCCAGGATCTGCCGGTTCTCGACGTGTCGATTCTCGATCCGGAGTCCGACTATCGCGTGCGGCTCCAGGCACTGCTCAGCACGCAGCAATATCCCGCGCCGTTAAGACTCCTGTTTTTCTGGCGCGATCAATGGCAGTTGAAGAGTGAATGGTTCGAATGGTCCCTCGAACGGTAAAACGCGTTTTCTATGGAACACTCGGCGCGACCGGCGTCGCTCTTGCCATTTTTGCTTTTTACCTGCTGAGCCGAACTGCACAGGATGCCGGTCAGTTCGATCGCTGGCAGGAACAGATTCTGCTGATCAACATCGTTGGCGTCCTGGTTCTCCTCGCGCTGTTCATCGGTAACCTTTCGCGGCTGGTTCGCGAGTACCGCACCAACGTACCGGGAGCCAAACTCAAGGCCCGTATGGTGGCGATGTTCCTCGGGCTCGCCGTACTGCCATTGCTGGTGGTGTTCTATTTTTCCATGCAGTTCATCAACCGCGGCATCGATACCTGGTTCAACGTCGAGGTAGAGGCAGGCCTGGACAATGCTCTGGCACTGAGCCAGGCCGCGCTGGGCCTGCAAATGCGCGAACACCTGACGACCACGGAAGCGATTGCAAACCGGCTGCGCGGAGCCAGCGGGCGGGAACTGATATTCGAATTGAGCCTGATGCGACGGGAGAGTGCTGCCACGGAAATCACGTTGTTCGGCCGCAACGGCAGCATTCTTGTCACCAGTTCGGACGATGCCGCGGATCGACTTCCGTCACCGCCGAAAGACGAGATGTTCCTGCAAATACAGCAGCAACGTCCCTACGTGAGTCTCGATAATATCGCAGACGGTGTGTACGAGATACACACCGCAGTACCTTTTCGCGCATCGGACAATCCCGATAGTGACGTCATGGTACGCGCCGTCTTTCCCGTCAGCGAACGCATCGCTCGTATGGCAGCCAGTGTCGAGACGTCGTACAGCGACTACAAGCGCGCGGTCTATCTCCGGGAGCCACTGAAACGGGCTATCTCCATCACCTTGACCGTCGTGCTCATGATCTCGCTACTGGCGTCCGTTTACGGCGCGTTCTTTTTCTCACGGCGCCTGGTTGCGCCGATCCAGGATCTGGTTGCCGGTACGCGGGCAGTGGCCAAGGGTGACTTCGATACCCGCCTGCCGACGCCGTCCCGGGACGAAATCGGTTTCCTGATCAATTCTTTCAACGATATGACGCAGCGCCTCTCGGCCGCGAGACGCCAGGCAAGCCTGAGCCAGGCACTGGTCGAAGCCGAACGCGCCAACCTGGAAGTGATTCTTGCGCGGCTTTCCACGGGCGTCGTTTCCCTCGAATCGGATTTGCGCATTCGCACAGCGAATCAGGCAGCAGGGGCGATTCTGAATGCCGACCTTGAAAATCGCATTGGTGAATTGCTGCCCGATGCCGCTGCCGGCAATCCGCTCCTGCAACAGTTCGTCGACGTGGCTCGCGTGCACCTGGATGCTGGAGAAACGGAATGGCGGGAGCAGATCGTGCTGCGCGGCGAGGTTGGCCGGCGCGTTCTCACTTGCGCCTGCACGACTTTGCCCGGTGACGAAGATCATGCACCCGGATTTGTAGTGGTCTTCGACGACATCACAGCCCTTCTGCAGGCACAGCGCGATGCTGCCTGGGGCGAAGTCGCAAGACGGCTGGCGCATGAGATCAAGAATCCACTGACGCCAATCCAGCTTTCGGCAGAGCGACTGCGACGCAAGTATTTGCCGACCATGTCCGTTGACGAAGCACAGATTCTCGATCGCGCGACACACACGATCGTGCAACAGGTTGAGGCCATGAAGGAAATGGTCAATGCTTTCAGCGACTACGCGCGGGCGCCCGACATGGATATCAGCCCGTTCAGCATGGAGAGGCTCGCACATGAAGTCGTTGAGCTGTATCGCGCGCAGGGAAGCGACATCGAAATCAGCCTGTCGATCGATCCTGCGTTGCCGAATGTCGAGGCTGATGTCGGGCGCGTACGACAGATACTGCACAATCTCATTCGCAATTCGATCGAGGCGCTTGAATCGAGCAGCGACGGTCACATAGACCTTTCGGTTCGCGGCGGAGAGTTGCAGGGCATCGATATTGTCGAAATCGTCGTGGCCGACAATGGCCCGGGTTTTCAAACCGGTTCCGTGAGCCAGATTTTCGACCCCTATGTTACGTCAAAGCCGAAGGGCACCGGACTCGGCCTGGCGATCGTGAAAAAACTGGTCGAGGAACATGCCGGAACAATCGAAGCCGAGAATGGCGACGACGGCGGTGCAGTTATACGAATTCAATTACCGGTCAATGAAGCAGCTCGCGAAGCGATGCTGTCGGTGCTGCCAAGGCGCACGGAGAAACGGAGGGAAAGAGCATGACCACAGCACATGTGCTGGTTGTAGACGATGAGGCCGATATCAGGGCCCTGATTCAGGAAATACTTACGGATGAGAACTATCGTGTGACGGTAGCCGGAAATGCGGCGGAAGCGCGCACCGCCAGGCAGGCACATCGCTTCGACCTGGTGTTGCTGGATATCTGGATGCCGGATACGGACGGTATCACCCTGCTGCGTGAATGGTCTGCGCAAGGCGACCTCGATTCGCCGGTCGTCATCATGTCGGGTCACGGCACGGTCGATACGGCCGTCGAGGCCACGCGACTGGGCGCTTTTGACTTTGTCGAGAAGCCACTGTCGCTGGCCAAACTCCTGCGAACGGTCGAGCGCGCACTCAACAGCGCGCGCATCCAGGGTGGCGCCATGCGCGGTACGCTGCCGTCGTTTCTTGCGCCGGTCGGCCGCAGTCGGGCGATGCAGAATCTGCGCGACAAGGTGCAGCAGTACGCTGCTCACGATTCGCCGGTCCTCCTGATCGGCGAGCCGGGTAGCGGCCGGGGGGCATTCGCCCGCTATATTCATGCGCTCAGCCGGCGCGCGGACGGGCCGCAAGAGACATTGCTCGCCGCCTCACTCACTGACAGCAACACGGAGGAACAGTTGTTCGGCAGTGAAGCGACCGGCAACCTTCGACCGGGGTACTTCGAACGTGCAAAAGACGGCACGCTGGTCATAGACGAGTTGACGGATCTCGATGGGCTTGCCCAGAAACTGGTACTCAGCACGCTCGAACAAGGCCGTTTTACGCGGGTCGGGGGTCGCGAATCACAGCCGCTGCTGGCGCGCATCCTGGCAACGGTCAGGGACGATTTCGAATCAGCAATGGAAAACGGGCGGCTGCGCAGGCAACTCGTTTCCAATCTCAATGTATTGAGTGTGCGAATACCGCCGCTGCGCGAGTACGCTGAGGACGTACCGGAGCTGCTGAGCTACTACGTCGATCGCCTGGTGGATGCCGAAGGCCTGTCGTTCCGCCGCTTCAGTGTCGCTGCCCAGAATCGTTTGCGTAACTATCCGTGGCCGGACAACGTTCGTGAGGTTAAAAACCTGGTGCGACGACTGCTCATGACCGGCAAATCCGAGGAGATTGCACTCGATGAGGTCGAGCGCGAGTTGCAGACGGGCACCCATGGTGCAGAACCGCTGGTCAAACAAGACCTTTTGTCACTACCGCTCCGGGAAGCACGCGAACAGTTCGAACGAGCGTATCTGCAACAGCAGCTCGTGCTGTGCGACGGCAAGGTCGGGCGACTGGCAAAGCGTGTCGGTATGGAGCGCACGCATCTGTATCGCAAGCTGCGCTCGCTGGGTGTCGATTTTCGCGCGGTTACCGCCGGGGACGACTAGTCAGGATCGTGCTCGCGCACAGTTGAACGCACTGCCGGGTGAATGCGCCCGTCGTCCTCGAAAGCGATACCCGGCGTGCCGAAGTCCTGCGCACTCAGGTCGCGAATAAGACGCAGCGCTGCATCACTGTTGTCCGGCTGCGGTCCCCCGGGACGAATCTGCACCGTCGAGTGCAGTCGGCCCTCGAGGAAGCGCCCCTCGCCATCCAGCGTTGCAACGAGAATCGGCGCTATGCCGTTCAAACCGTCGACGCTGATGCCGTAGTAGGTTGCGAAGTTGCCGAGACTGTAAGCAATTAACCGATCCTGATAGCGCTCCATGGCGCGGACTACGTGGGGACCGTGGCCGAAGACGAGGTCAGCGCCGGCATCGACCATGGTCCTTGCAAATCGCACCACGTCACCGCGCGGTTCGCCGTAGTACTCCTCTTCGCCGAACGGCAGCCGGGTCACATCGTTGCCTTCAGCGCCGCCGTGAAAGGAAACCACCACAATGTCATGTGTTACTGCATGCTGGAGCACAATCTCTGCCGCAAGATGATAGTCATGCAACAAATTGGATTTCTGGGTAACTGCGAAGGCAAGAACCGCGACTTGCAGGTCATTGACGACGAGACTGGCGAAGTCACCCTCCCGCCCCGAGTGTGCGATACCCTCGGCGTCCAGTATCTGCATCGTTGCGGATCGACCTTCTTCGCCGAAGTCACGCGCGTGGTTGTTGGCAAGGCTCAGCACATCGAAACCCGCGTCGACGAAATGCCGTGCATAACGTGCCGGCGAGCGAAAGAGAAAACAGGCACTGGCGGTGCTGCAGACCTTGCGTGGTTCACCGCCGTCTACGAGGACACCCTCGAGATTGCCGATCGTGAGATCTGCAGAGCGGAGAACGGGCGCGACCGCGGCGAGGAAGCCAGCCGCATCGTCGTTGGGAAGGCGGTCCTCGGGATAGTCGGTGCCAAGCATCATGTCGCCGACCGCGGCCAGTGAAATCCGCAGCTCCGGCCGCGCGTTTCTTATTGGTGCTGCCGGTGGCGATCGCCCGGCCGGCTCCTGTACCGGCGCCCGCCCAGTCGGCGCTTCATCGACGACCGTGACCGGCGGCGATGCACAACCCGCTACCGCGAGTATCAGGACGGGCAATAGTCGGATCCGTCCCACAGAGATTCTCAGTCGCCGAGCCGGATGCGCAGCACGTCAATATCGGCCTGGCGCAAGCGCGTGCGCAGGACGTTGAGCTGGTCAAGGTCATCGATAGGCCCGATGCGCACGCGATGGTAGGTCTTGTCGGCAATCGTGACGCGCTGGATTGTGGATTCGATGCCCTGCAGCGCGAGCTGGGCACGCCGCCGGTCCGCATCCACGTACTCGGTGAACGATCCCGCCTGTAGCACGTACGTTCCCGGGTTGACCACCGCCTGCCGGGCCGTGTCGGTGCTCACGTCCGATTCCTGTTCGGGGATGATGACCTCGAAATTCGGCAGCATGTCGTAAAAGTCGAAGCGTTGCGGCGGCGGCTGCACGTCGCCGTCCTGCTGCGGTGTCACCGATGCGGGTTCGATGGCTGTGTCAGCCAGGCTGGCAGGCTCAACAACGGCTGGCCGGGTCGCAACGCGTGCATTGCGGCCGTTCATATAGATGGCGAACGCTACCGACAGGCCGATCGCCAGCCCGAAAAGCATCCAGAGCCAGCCAGGATACTCCGCGTTCTCTGTATGCGATCTGCGCTTGCTTTTGCCCATAACGTTCCTGCGCTGCTTGTTTACATCGCATCCGGCGCAGCGACGCCGAGAATATTCAGGCCGCTCGCAATCACGGACCGCGTTGCGGCACACAGCGCGAGGCGTGCATTCCGCAAGCCCGTCTCATCGACCAGGAACGTATGCGCGTTGTAATAAGCGTGAAAATCGTTGGCGAGGTCCCGCAAATAATGCACGAGATGTTGCGGTGCCCGACTCGCCGCCGCGAGTTCGATAATCTCAGGATAGCGGCCGAGCGTACGCATCAGCAATACCTCATGCGTCTCGGTAAGTTGATCGAGATTGCTGCGTGCCGACGCCTTGTCCCATTCCAGCGACTTTTCTGCCAACTGCCGGAACACGCTGGCAACCCGCGCATGCGCATATTGTATGTAATAGACGGGATTCTCGTTCGAGCGGCTTTTCGCCAACTCGAGATCGAAGTCCAGGTGTTGGTCGTTGGAGCGCATCACGTAGAAAAATCGTGCGGCGTCGTTCCCGACTTCCTCGCGCAACCGGCGCATGGTGACGAACTCGCCCGAGCGGGTCGACATCGACATCTTCACACCGGCCCGGTAGAGCGTGACGAACTGGACGAGTTGCACTTCAAGACTGTCGCCGGCAAAACCCATCGCCTCCAGTCCGGCGCGAACCCTTGCGACGTAGCCATGATGGTCCGCGCCCAGTATGTCGATGAGCTGGTCGTAGCCGCGGTGCCGCTTGTCGTAGTGATAGGCGATATCAGAGGCGAAATAGGTTGTCTTCCCGTTCTCACGCACCACGACACGATCTTTTTCGTCGCCATAGTCGGTTGCACGAAACCAGGTCGCGCCGTCCTTTTCATACAACATATTGCGCTTACGCAATAGCGCCAGTGCTTCATCGATGCGTTTGTCGGTGGAGAGGCTTTGCTCCGAATACCAGCGATCGAACTCGACGCCGAACGCGGCGAGATCGTCGCGGATTTCGTCGCGAATCGATTCCAGCGACTGCTGGCGAACGCGATGAAAGCCATCCTCTCCGAGGATACGTTGAGCAGCCGCGATCAGTGCGCTGATGTACTCTTCCTTGTCACCTTCCGGTTCGTCCAGCGGCAGGTTCTGTTGCATTTCGGCAGTCGATACGGCCGGCAGGCCGGACGCGTCGATGCTTGCAGCAATGTCCTTTATATAGTCGCCATGGTAGCCGGCACGTGGAAACGCCACAGTCGTCCCAGCGGCCTCCAGCAGGCGCAGCCAGACGCTGACGCCGAGAATATCCATCTGCCGCCCGGCATCATTGACGTAGTACTCGCGGTCGACCGCGTAACCCGCGGCATGGAGCAGGTTGCCGAGTGTCGCGCCGAACGCGGCGTGTCGGCCGTGTCCAACGTGCAGCGGGCCGGTCGGATTGGCAGAAACGAACTCGAGCAGCACACGAGGTTCCGCACGTACCGGTTGACGCCCATAGGCGGGGCCCGCATCCAGCAATATCTTTAACTCGCGGCAAAACGCCGCGTGGCTGACATGGAAATTGATAAAGCCAGGGCCCGCAATCTCAACCTTGTCGATGAATTCGCTGGAAGGCAGGCTGTTGACCAGCGCTTGCGCCAGTTCACGCGGCTTGCTGCCGACCGCCCCGGCGATACGCATCGCAATGTTCGTTGTGAAATCACCGTACCGCGGATCGCGAGTGCGCTCGACGTTTCCGGTTGTCGAACGGACCTCCGGGATGTCGGCGATATCCGGCATGTTCGCAACGGCTGCTGCAACAAGTTCTTCGATACTGCTTTTCAAGATATCCCTTCGGTACCGGACGTTATGGGCTGGCGATTGTAACAGGACTTGTTACCGAGCCTTGGCGCAGCACTCAGAACAGTTCGACCGGGTCGACATCGACAGACCAGCGAATTCGCCGCGCAAGTGGATCGCGTTCGAGTTTCGCTCGCACGATCTGCAGTATCCGGTGCAGTGCTTGCCGGTCACGGCTCTGGAACAGGAGTTGCGCGCGATAGCGGCCGGCCTTTCGTTCCATGGGCGCGCTCACCGGGCCGAGGACCCGCAGGTCGTCTTTGCTCGCTGAAATGGCAATGCGCCGTGCCGAGTCAAGAAACCGGTGCGCGTCGTGTCTGGCGGTTGCGGCGGCGCGGAGCAACGCGAGGCGGGAAAATGGCGGCCAGGCGCTGAGTTCGCGTTCCTGCAGCGCGCTCATTGCCACGCGTTCGTAGCCGCCGCGCAGCAACTCGGCCCAGAAAGGATGCGCGGCGAAAGCGGTTTGGATTATAACCTCGCCCTGTCGTTGTTCGCGTCCGGCGCGACCGGCAACCTGCACAAGGCTTTGCGCGAGCCGTTCCGTGCCGCGAAAGTCGGTGCTGAAAAGGCCCTGATCCGCATTGACGACGACCACGAGAGTCAGATTCGGAAAATGGTGCCCTTTGGACAGCATCTGCGTGCCGACGAGTATCTGCGACTCGCCTGCCGTTGCCATGGCAAGGGCTTTGTCCATCGAGCCCCGGATACGCGTGCTGTCACTGTCGATGCGCGTGATCGTGTGCTCGTGGAACTGAGCGTTGAGTGCCTCCTCCAGTCTTTCGGTGCCATGACCGAGTGGGATAACCGTGCCGCTGCAGTCGGAGCAGCGCGGGTCGAGCGGCCGAACAGCGCCGCAATGGTGGCACTGGAGCCGATTGCTGCCGGCATGCACAGTCATCCTCGCGTCGCAGCGCCGGCATTCGGCAATGGCGCCGCAGCTCTGGCAAATGAGTGTCGGAGCGAAACCGCGGCGATTGAGAAACACCAGCACCTGGCCACCGCCGGCGAGGTTCCTGGTCATTGCAGCGACCACCGGCGCGCTCAGCCCATCCGCCGCGGGGTGCAGCGCAAGATCTACCAATCGCAGCAGGGGTGGAACGGCCTTGCCGGCACGTACCGGCAATGCCAGTCGTCGATAATTGCCCTCCCGGCAACGCTGCAGCGATTCGAGCGACGGCGTGGCCGAACCCAGAATCACCGGTACATCGAGTTTCTTGCCGCGGGCAACCGCCAGGTCGCGCGCCGAATAACGCAGGCCTTCCTGCTGCTTGAAAGAGCTGTCATGTTCCTCATCGACGATGATGAGGCCGGGCCTGCAGAGCGGCACGAATACCGCTGAACGCGTGCCCAGGATGAGCGCGGCGCTGCCATCCCGTGCGGCTCGCCAGGCCGCGAGCCTGACGTTATCGCTGAGCGACGAGTGCATCAGCAGCGGCGCGATACCGAGACGCAACTCGAACCGGGCGACCAACTGTGGTGTAAGCCCGATTTCGGGGACCAGCACGAGAACCTGTCTATTCTGGCGGAGCGTCTCGTCGATCAACCGCAGATAGACTTCCGTTTTGCCACTGCCGGTGACGCCATCGAGCAGGTTGACCGTGAAGCCTCCGTCGTCGCGTACTGCCTGCACCGCCCGCGCCTGATCGGCGTTCAGCGATGGTCCCGCCTGCGGCGTGGCCGGCCTGCGCGCTGCACTGCCGGAATCGTCAGCAACGTTCGCAACCTGGATCCAGCCTTTATTGAGCAGATTATTCTGCAAACGCTTCCAGCCCGGCATCTGCAAATCAAGCTCCGCCGCAGTCAAGCCGTTTGCCTCCCGCAGGCGCTCGAGCAACTCAGTCTGTCGAGGCGCTTTCCGTGTAAGATTTTCGGACAACGCATTCTTTCCGTCCGGCGCGAGCGTCACGTGCTGTACAACTGGATACAGCGATTTGCCCTGTCGCAGCAGCGCAGGCAGTGCAGCTGCGATGGTTTCGCCGAGAGGATGCTGGTAGTAATCACTGACGAAGCGCACCAGCCACAGGTCAGATTCGTCCAGCAACGGTGCCTGGTCGAGTGCCGCGTGTGCACGCTTGAGCTTGCTGGCGGGCAAATCGCTGTCGTTGGCAAGATCCATAATCATGCCGCACTCGCGGCGCCGCCCGAACGGTACGCTTACCCTGCAACCCGGCTGCAACATCTGCGGCGCGGCATCGCCAGGCGCACGATAATCGAACAATTGCGACAGCGGGGCGTTGATCGCAACGCGCAGGATGGAACCATCATTCATGCGGACACCGGCAGCAACCCGGGCGACTGCCGAGACCCGGTAGAGCTATTTGTGTAATTAACTCAAACACTTAAATTGTACTGTTAAGCCGTCAGCCCGATCTGGGAGGGTGAGCAGGGGCTTGTACGGGGCTGTCAACCAACCGCTGCCTGCTGCGTTAATCGTATGTAAACCAGCGAATGGAATGCGGATGATAGCGGTCGTTGTGAGGAAGTGTCAGTGATGCCGCGAGACTCCGGAGCCGGAGCCGCAATCGCCTGCCGCGCGGATCTTGCGGTATCGTGCGGACGGTCACACGATACGGGAGCGGAAGCGCTGCAGTGGGAACGGGACCTCGACCGGTTTTTATCCGACGTGGAGAAACGTGCGCTGCGGATTGCCGAGATATCCGTTCGCGATCGGGACGAGGCACTCGACCTCGTGCAGGACGCGATGATCAAACTGGCCCGAAAATATGCGCAACGATCTGCCGAGGAATGGTCGCCGTTGTTCTACCGGATCCTGCAAAACGGCGTACGCGACTGGCATCGCCGCCGCTTCGTCAGGAACCGGGTTATCGGCTGGTTCGGTAGTGCAACCGCCGACGTTGATAAGGACATCGATGTCATAGCCGCGGCTGCCGACCCAACAGGCCGCGCACCGGACCAGGAATTGGAGTCGCAGCAGGCAATGCGCGATCTCGAGGCTGCGTTGGCAGAGCTGCCGACCCGGCAACGCGAGGCGTTCATGTTGCGCACCTTCGAAGGTCTGGACGTCGCGGACACGGCCAAAGCAATGGGCTGCACTGCAGGCAGCGTGAAAACGCATTACTCGCGTGCTCTGCATTCGCTACGGGAGACACTTGGAGAGCATCGGCAATGAAACACCCGGACGAGAATGAGCAACCGGCAAGCGAGGATCCGCTGGCGCTCGATGCCGCGCGTCACTTTCACGAAAGCGTGCAAAGGCTCGACGCGGCAACGCTGTCCCGCCTGAACCGCAGTCGCCAGGCGGCGCTCGGCGAACTGGAGGGACGCACTACGGCAAGGCGCTGGCAACGCTGGATACCTGCGGTAGGTGTCGCGACCGCTGCCGCATTTACCGTGCTGATGTTGAACGACAGGTCCGTCAACGAGGCAATACCATCGTACGACGCGGCGTCGGACTTCGAGGTGATCATGGCGGGAGAAAACCTGGAGATGCTGGAGGAACTCGAGTTCTACCGCTGGCTTTACGCGGATGCCGAGACGGAAATTGCACCGGCGCCGGACGATCATGTCGGCTGATACCGGCTACGTGGATCTCCGTTCGCTGCTGCTGGCGGGTGCGCTACTCGGGTTTTCCGGTGCCGCGGCGCAGGCGGACGACACGCTGCCCGACGCGGAATTTCTCGAGTACCTCGGCAGCTGGGAGGCTTCGGACGAAGAGTGGCTGTTGGTGCAGAGCGCCGTGCTTCGCGAGACGGATACAGGTGACGATGAGCGGAACGATCCCGCGCCGGATGGCGAAGAATCGACGGAGTCGATCGATGAACAGTAACCGAGTATTCGCACAAGAGTTCGTACAAAAATTCGCACACCGGATCCTGTCGCTGTGTGCTGTGACCTTGCTGTCGTGCGCTACCGTCGTGCACGCGCAGGATGACGTAATTACCTGGGTCAGCCTGTCGAACGAGCAACGAGCAGTCCTGCAACAGTTCGAGGCTACCTGGGCCACGCTGGGGGAAGAACAGCAACGCCGGCTGGCCGCCGGCGCCGAACGCTGGCAGGAAATGTCTGCAGAGGATCGTGACCAGGCCCGCGGGCGTTTCGAGATGTGGCGCGATTTGTCGGACGAACAGCGCGAGCTCATCCGCGAGCGTTACCAGGAGTTTCGCGACTTGTCGCCCGAGGAGCGCGAGCGCGTGCGCGCAGCTTTCCGGCGCTATCGCGAACTGTCGCCCGAGCGACGGCAGCAACTGCGTGAGCGCTTCCAGCGCCTGTCACCGGAACAGCGCCAGCGCTTCCGCGAACGCTTGCGCAATCGGCCGCCGGAACACCGCTAGGTCCGGGGCGCGGCGAGCGCAAAAATCGCCCGTGATACGGGCTTCTACAGGGCTTCGATTGGCACCTGTAGGATCCCGTATCACGGGCGATATTCGCCAACGGATCGACAACCTGTTGGAGCCCGTCCCGCGGGCGAATGCGACAGCGACCAAACATTTCCCGTTCGCGCGCGGGGCGCGCTCCTACGGAACGCGCTACGCAAGGCGACGTTTCTTCTACAGCGTCTTGACTGTCTGAATAAGCTCCGATGCCATCGCCTGACCGTCGCCGTACAACATGCGCGTCTGGTCGAGGAAGAACAGCGCGTTTTCTATTCCCGAAAATCCCGAACCCTGCCCGCGCTTGATGACAATGACATTCTTTGCCTTGTCGGCATTCAGAATCGGCATGCCGTAGATCGGGCTGGACGGATCCGTACGCGCCACCGGGTTGACCACGTCGTTGGCGCCGATGATGAGTGCCACGTCAGCGGTTGCAAACTCCGAATTGATTTCGGTTTCGTCATAAATGATGTCGTATGGAACGCCGGCTTCGGCCAGCAACACATTCATGTGCCCGGGCATGCGTCCAGCCACCGGGTGGATGGCAAACTTGACGTCCACACCCCGTTCTCGCAGCAACTGCGCGAGTTCCCAGACCTTGTGCTGAGCCTGGGCTACGGCCATGCCGTAGCCCGGCACGATCAGGACCTTGTTGGCAAAGGCCAGCATGACACCGGCGTCGGATGCTTCGATCGGCTTCATGTTGCCTTCCACTGCGTCACCGCTGGCAACAGCGGTATCGCCGAATCCCGAGAACAGGACGTTGGCCAGCGAACGGTTCATTGCCTTGGCCATCAACTGCGTGAGCAGGGTGCCTGCCGCGCCGACAACCGTGCCTGCGATGATCATTGCCGCGTTCTGCAGGACAAATCCTTCAAACGCGACAGCGAGTCCGGTCAACGCGTTGTAAAGCGAAATGACAACGGGCATGTCCGCGCCGCCGATCGGCAAGGTAATTGTGACGCCGAGAATCAGCGCCAGCACGAAAAACATGACGATCCAGCTGATGCCCGAGTGCTGTACGACAATGATCGTCGCAAGCACCAGCGTGAGAAGCATGAGGACGATATTGAACACCTGCTGACCGGAAAAACGTACGGTCGATTTCATCAGTCCTTGCAGTTTCGCGAACGCGATTAGGCTGCCGCTGAACGAGACCGCACCGATCAATCCGCCGAGCACGGCGAGGACACCGAAAGTAAGCCCATGATCCTCGCCGCCGAAAAGTTCGACCGCTGCGATGGCCGCTGCCGCGCCGCCGCCCATGCCGTTGTACAGTGCAATCATCTGCGGCATGTCGGTCATCGCCACGCGCTTGCCGCTGATCCAGGCGAGAATGCCGCCGATGGCAATCGCGACCGTCATCAGGCCGTAATTCTCCATCCCCGGAAAAAGGAAGGTGACCAGTGTGGCGACGATCATGCCCGCTCCGGCCCACAGGATGCCGCCGCGCGCCGTAACCGGCGAGCTCATGCGTTTCAGTCCGAGAATGAACAGGATGGCCGCGACGAAATAACTGAGTTCGATCAGCACGCGCAGGGAAGAACCGTCGCTCATTTACGGACCTCCTTGCTGCTCTTGAACATCTCGAGCATGCGCTCGGTGACTACGTAACCGCCGACGGCGTTGCCGGCCGCAAGCACGACGCCAATGAAGCCGATTACCGTTTCAAGTGTCGTGTCGGCCCGTCCAAGCGCTACCATCGCGCCAACCAGCACGATGCCATGCACGAAATTTGAGCCGGACATGAGGGGCGTGTGCAGGATGACCGGCACCCGCCCAATTACTTCGTGTCCGACGAAAGCTGCCAGCATGAAAATATAGAGTGCAATGAATCCGTCGATCATCGTTCGGATGCTCCTTCCAGGGCCTTGCGCGTCGCTTCATGCCGGATCTCGCCGTCGCGGGTGAGTGCGGCAGAGGCGAATACCTCGTCCTCCCAGTCGATGGCGAGCTCGCCATCCTTGATGGCAGGACTGATGAAGTTGAACAGGTTTCGGGAAAACATTTCACTGGCGTGTCGCCCGAGAGACGCCGGCAGATTAACCGGCCCGACAATCTTTACCTTGTGCACGACGACGGTTTCGCCTGCCTTGGTCAGCTCGCAGTTGCCGCCGGTTTCCGCGGCAATATCCACGATGACGGCGCCGGGTTTCATGGCTTTGACTGCGGCAGCCGAAATGATTTTCGGTGCCGGACGTCCAGGGATAGCTGCGGTACTGATGACGACGTCAGCCAGTGCGATCTCCTTATCAAGGGCCGCCTGTTGCTGTTGTTTCTCGTCGTCTGTGAGCTCGCGCGCGTAACCTCCGTCACCTTCGGCGCTGACACCCGTTTCAACGAATTTCGCGCCGAGCGACTGTATCTGTTCTCGCGTGGCGCTGCGAACATCGTAGCCCTTGACGGCAGCGCCCAGTCGTTTTGCGGTAGCGATAGCCTGCAGACCGGCAACGCCCGCCCCGATTACCAGTACCTGCGCAGGGCGAATAGTCCCGGCGGCGGTTGTGAGCATCGGAAAAAACTTGTCGAGTGTGCGAGCGGCGATGAGTGCTGCCTGATAGCCGGCAGTTGCTGCCTGCGACGAAAGAACGTCCATGCTCTGCGCTCTGGAGATGCGCGGTATGAGTTCCATGGCGAAGCCAGTGTGTTTCTTTTTTTGCAGCGACTTCACGAGATCGCGATTCAGGTGGCCGTACATCAGCCCGGCGACAACCGATTCATCGACGAGTTTCTCGACGGTTGTTGCGGGCACCGGTTGCACGGTAAGGAGGAGGCCGCAGCTCTCCAGGACATCGGCAGAATCCGTGATCCGTACGCCCGCATATTCGTCGTCTTGCAGCTGGGACCCCTCACCGGCCCCACGCTCCATGACAATGGCGACGCCGAGCTTTTGCAGTTTCGCGCTGATTTCCGGCGTCAGGGCGACGCGAGTCTCACCCTGCATGGTTTCCTTCAGCACGCCAACAGTCAACGGCATCGCATGTCTCGCATCGAAAGTCTCCAATCGTAGAACCTGGGTGACGGCCAGGAACGGTGATGACAACACCCGCCCACCGATGTAACGCGGCTGTCACGTGAATCGCGAATGATGGCATAGGAGTCTGCGTGGTAGAAAGGTTTCCGCGTGCAGCCGCGCCCGGAGTTGCTTCTCCGGCGTTGCTTTTGGAGTTGCTTTTTATGCGCCTTTCTGCAAACTACAGCCTCCGGAGGCGTTGTATTTATGCTGTTTGGCATTGCTTCAGATATATCGCAGCAGGTGCTGAGAACCGATGTGGCGGGAATGCCCCTCGAATGGATCGACTATCGCGAGGCGGTCAGGCTCTACCACACGGAGCAGGTTGCCTATGCCTGCGGCACTCACCTCTATACTATTTTTGGCGGCATCAGTGCCATGAGTGGTCGGCGCAGTGCGGTCGATGTCAGCTCCATCATCGCCACACATGGCACGAGCCAGGGTCTCGCCTATGTTCGCGACCAGTACGTGCCGCCACTCAACAACCGGACATTGTTCAAGCGCGATGCAAACCTGTGTCTGTATTGCGGCTTGCGCTATACGACGCGCGACCTGACCCGCGACCACATCACGCCGTTATCCCAGGGCGGCAACGATGCCTGGAACAACGTGGCGACAGCGTGTCGACGCTGCAACAATCACAAGGGAGGGCGAACGCCGGAACAGGCTTTGATGCAGCTCATCGCAGTTCCGTTCACGCCGACTTACGCGGAATACATTTATCTCAAGGGGCGTAAGGTGCTGGCCGACCAGATGCAATATCTCCTCGCACATATTCCGCGATCGAGTCCGCTTCACGCGCGTCTCTCCGACCATCTCCTGGAAGGGGCGCCGATATTCGAGCTGGCGGTTGACTGACATTTCCGGTGCGATGCGTTATGGCATCTCAATTCGACCCGCATGCAATACCTGATCGACGCCAGCGTATACGTTTTCCGCGCGCATTATTCGATGCCGGATGACATGGTCGATGGCGACGGCAACCCGGTAAATGCCCTGTATGGGTTCTGTCGATTCCTTGGCGATTTCATGGAGCAGGTGCGGCCGGAGTACGTGGCTGTATTGTTCGACGAAAGCCTGACGACGTCTTTTCGCAGCGCACTCTATCCCGCTTACAAGGCCAATCGCGAACCGGCACCGCCGGAACTCAAGCGACAATTCCAGCAGTGCCGGGAGTTCACGCGCGCTCTCGGCATCATGCATTGCGCGCATCCGTCCTTCGAAGCAGACGACCTGATCGGCACTCTGGTCACCGTCGGTCGCGAGACCGGTCGCGCATCCACCATCGTCAGCCGCGACAAGGACCTCGCGCAGCTTGTCTCGACGACCGATGTCTTCTGGGATTTCGCCGGCAAGGGTCGGCTGACTTACGACCAGATACCCGCGGCCTTCGGTGTGTGGCCGGAACAGATCGCCGATTTTCTCGCGCTCGCAGGGGACGCCGTCGACAACATCAAGGGTGTACCCGGTGTCGGTAAAAAGACCGCGCAGGCGCTGCTCAATCATTTCGGCTCGCTGGACTCCCTCTACGCAAATCTCGGTAATGTGCACCTGGTCCCATGCCGCGGCGCAAAAACGCTGGCCAGTAAACTCGAACTGCATCGCGACGCAGCATTGCTCGCGAGAAAGCTGACCGGCATAGCCTGTGACGCGCCGCTCAGCAGGCCACTGACCGAACTCAGACCGCAGGCACCGGATCTTGGTGCGGTCAACGCACTCTTCGATGCGGCCGGCATCGGCATGGCCCTGCGACGCCAGGCGGAAAGAATTGCGGCTCTGCGCTGAGCCGTGTATCGATGCCTGATTGGCCCGGTATCGCCGAAGTCCTGCGTGACAGCGGCATAACTGTGCCTGAAACCGCCGCGCCGCAGGCGATCAGTGGCAGCGATATCAACGCGGCATGGCGTCTCGATACGACACTCGGCCCGGTTTTCCTGAAAACCTGCCCCGCCCGCGACCTGGAGCGCTTCGAGGCAGAGGCGGACGGTCTGATCGAACTGGGCACGGCGGAGGCGATTCGCGCGCCGCAGGTACTCGCCTGTGCACGGAGTGAGAGCGACGCAATACTGGCACTGGAATGGCTCGATCTGCAGGAGCCGGATCCGCGAGCGGAGCAAGTGCTGGGCGAACAGCTTGCAGCGCAGCATCGGCATACCCGCGCAAAGTTCGGGTGGCATCGCGACAACACTATCGGTATGACGCGACAGATCAACCCGCAAGGCGAAGACTGGATTCGATTCTTTCGCCAGTGGCGGCTCGGATTCCAGCTCGAGCTTGCGGATTCGAATGGATTCTCCGGAACCCTGCAATCGGAAGGCAGGATGCTCCTTGCGGGATTCGAGCGATTCTTTTCCAACTACACGCCACCGGCATCGTTGCTGCACGGCGACTTGTGGGGCGGAAACCGGGGCTGTTTCGGCGGCGTACCGGTAGTGTTCGATCCTGCGGTTTACTATGGTGACCGGGAATCCGATCTCGCGATGACGCGACTTTTCGGCGGGTTCAGCGAAGCGTTTTACCGGAGTTACGAATCGGCCTGGCCGCTCGAGCCCGGCCACCGGGACCGCTTGCTGCTGTACCAGCTTTATCACGTGCTGAATCACTTGAATCTGTTCGGTGCTGCGTACCTCGGGCGTGCGCTGGAAATCATTCGACAATTGAATTCTCGCTAGCGCTGTGGGAGCCCGCCTGCGGGCGAATGCGGCAACGCTGGGCCGCTTCCCATCCGCTCGCAGGCGGTCTCCAACAGGGTTCGTTACAACGCTTCGTACTTCCCTGACTCCTCGACAATATACGGCTCACCGAGAAAATCCTCTTCGAACAGGAACAGCCGCGTGCCTTCCGGGGCGACCAGCACGGAAAACGCACCTTCGAAACCGGGAAAATCCTGATGCTTCACGCCGTGCCTCTCTATGGCCGCCAACAGAGTCTCCTTGTCATGGCATTTGAAACAAAGCGACGGCGTTTTCAGAGCGATACTTTCACTCAGGCCGAGCGGCATGCCGGCAGCGTCAAACCGCATGTGCATCGTCGGCTCTTCGCGTATCCGTAGCAGCACGGGTGTCAATGGTGCCCAGAATCGACCGGTGCGCATGGCATCCTTGACCGGGAGAACGGTCTCGAACCACTCGCCGCAGGTGGATCTCGGCATGTCGTCTGCCGGCGGTGAGAACGTTCGCGCTTCGAGCAAGGATACAACGTGTCCGTCACGGTCCTTGAAAGCGAGTTCGTTGAATACGTCTTCGTCTATGCGCAACACGCTGAATTCAAAACCGTGGTCCGCCATGGCGCGGCTGTGCCTTGCGATATCCGGATGCACGAATGTCAGCGAAGGACTGCTGAATTCCCGATCATGAAGGCCGATGCAGATGTCGCCGTCGCTGACCACGGCGTATTTGTGCTTCCAGACGTCACCAATCGCCAATTCGGTAAACCCGAGAGCTTTGTAGAACTCAAGTGACTCCAGGATATCTTCCGAGCGCACACTGAATTCGAGGAAGCGCCCGAGCATGCTCAACGCGGTGCTCCCATATCGATTGCCCGCCGCCGGCTGCGCTCGAGGTCCTGCAGTGCTTGCGACGGGCTGCGATCGAGCGATGCTTCAGGCCAGCCGGCGACGTTCTTCTCGATAAGGCGTCCAAGGAACGACACGTGATCGTCGTTGACATTGAGGGCCGGAATGTAGCGCAAGCCGCCGCCCCCTGACGCTGCGTAAAGCTCGGCGTTCTGCAAGGCGATTTCCTCGAGCGTCTCGAGGCAGTCCACCGCGAAACCCGGACAAACGACATCGATCCTTCCCAACTTCTGCCCCCCCCATTGCCTCAGTGTTTCATCGGTGTACGGACGAAGCCATTCCTCCCTTCCGACACGCGACTGGAACGCAACCTGCCACGCAGCATCGGGCAATTCCAGCGATTCGGCAATGAGCCTCGCGGACTTCTGGCACTGGCAATGGTATGGATCCCCGTTTTCCAGCATGCGCCGCGGCAAACCATGGAACGACATGAGCAAACGCTTGCCACGGCCATGTCTGTCCCAATGGTCGCGAATGCTGGACGCGACGGCCGCGATATAGCCATTCGCGTCGTGGTAATGGTTGATGAAGCGCAACTCCGGAACCCAGCGGCGTCGCGACAGCGCCCGGGTTACCGCATCGAACACCGAAGCCGTCGTCGAGCCGGAATACTGTGGGTACAGCGGCAGGACGACAATGCGTCGTGCATGCTGATCAAACAAGCTCTGCAACGCGTTCCCGATCGAAGGCCGCCCGTAGGACATGCCGAGTGCTGTAACTACAGTTCCCGATAAGCGGGACGCAAGACTTCGCTGCAATGCGTTGCAGAGCGCTAGCGAGCCGGTGAGTAAAGGCGAGCCTTGTTCGGTCCAGATCTTGCGATAGGCAGCGGCCGAACGTTTCGGCCGAACGCGCAGAATATAACCGTTGAGGATCAGCCACCACAGCCAGCGCGGCAGCTCGACCACCCGCGGATCGGACAGGAATTGCTTCAGATAGCGGTGGACGGCCGAAGTAGTGGGCGCATCCGGTGTGCCCAGGTTGACGAGCAACACGCCGAGCGAGTCGGCAAGTCCGTGTTCGTAGTCCGGCAGGGATTCAAAAGGCGGCATGCTGCGTGGTCGGGGTTGCCCCGTCGGCTCCGGGCCATAAGTGCTTGACTAAACATACTAAACTGGCCAACGTGATACCAGTGCGGCGGGCAAATTGTGGCGCGTGTCGAAACCGGGGAAACAAACGATGGCAGAGGACTTCAAAGAACACCCGACGGGTCATGGGCGCGGGGAGCTACTCCGCGACGTCGCGGTGTTCCAGGTCAAGGTACTGGTGGACGGCATGCTCGATGTTCTAATGCTGCCGGTCTCCCTGGCAGCCGGTGTGTTTAGCCTGTTGCATACCGGGTCGCGGCCGGGGCCGGAATTCTACGTCGTGCTGAAAATGGGCCGGCGCTGCGAAAGATGGATCAACCTGTTTGCTGCCGCCGACCGCATGGCCGATGATGGAACCGCCGGTGCCGCCGCGGCCCGTGGCGATATCGACGATCTCGTCATGCGCATGGAGACATTCA
>JBGTHC010000022.1:0-4189 GCA_041746375.1 Woeseiaceae bacterium | reverse complement strand
TTACCAGGTGATATTGATCGTCACGGTCGTTCTGACGCCCTGGAAAACGATTCAGGAGCATCCGATGCTGCCGGTATGGGTCATCGGAAGCACTGTCTGGATTTTGTGGTGGACCAACAGCATCCAGCGCGAAACCGTGATGGTCGCTTTGTTAGCAGCCGTCACGATTGCCCTGCTGGCCGTCGTCGGTCCGCCGATCATCGCGCTGCTTGCCTTGAGCGCGACTGCGAGCGGCTTTCTGGCCTGGCAGTTCGCACAGCATTGGATCGCTGTCTGCACGGCGTCACCGTTAGATCGCCGGACTGCTGAGACGCTAAAGCAAGAATGGTCGTGCCCGCTCGCGCTGTCGGTCTGTGTACCGTTGGCGATGGTCGTCTTCGGCTGGCTGCTCGGCAATGCTTTCTTTCCGGCAATCCTGCTATTGCTGTTCGCGACAATTCGCGTGTTCGGGTTTCCTTGGGGAAACCCACTCGGCAAGCTTCGCTTGTTCTGGAATGCGCTTGTTTCATGGTGCAGTTACAACCACGACAACCTCACCTTGCCAGGGCTGCTCCCAAGCCCAGCGGGTTCGACTGGTGCGCGTGTCGTGACGGCAGCACTCAGCGTAATTCTGGTCGGGAGTACCTTCACGCTGTATTTGTTTTCCGACGTGTTGGCCGCACATGCGACCACCCAGGTTCACGATTCAACGCACGCCTACAACGTCCCCGCCGTCACCGCAGGCGATCATTCCATCTTTTCTATTTTCATTCCAGCGCTGCTGCTTCTCGCTTTGGGAAACGCCGTCTTGCTGAGTACCGCATTGTTGCTCCCCGTAGCCTTAGTAATGCCAGCTTTGATCGAGGCTAGCCGCTGGCAGCGCGGGCGGGTCGCTGGTGGAAATTGGCGGACGTTGGTGAATGACATGCAGCATTCGCCTGACTCCACGGAACGAGGGAGTTATTACATGGGCCGTGTTCTCAAGGACGGCAGCCCGCTCATCGTTCCCCGAGGGATATTTCAAGAGCATGCGCACTTCCTGGGAGACAGTGGTGCGGGAAAGACGTCGCTGGGCCTGAATCCCTGGATCGAACAGACAGTGTCCTTCGGCGATTGCAGCCTCATAGTCATTGACCTGAAGGCTGACACACTGGAATTGTTGGCCACGCTCACCACAGCCGCCGAATCCTTGCAACAACGCACGGGCCGCCGCCTGCCAATCAAGCATTTCACCAATCAATCCCACCTGAGCACATTTGCCTTCAACCCTCTGGCGCAGACCTTCTGGAATGGGGCTGAGCCCTACGTCAAGACTGACTTTCTGAACGGGGCTGCAGGCATTCTGTATGGCAAAGGTTATGGCGAGGGCTGGTATACGTCGGCCAACGCCGCCGTATCTCACCACGTTCTGAAGAAGCATCCGGACATCAATTCGTGCCGAGAATTGGCGGAGCGGATCAGAGCGACGTTCGCCTCACCAAAGAAAAGTGGCCTGCATCCCGCGTTCTACAACGCGGGAGCCCACGTGCAAGAGGTCTTCGATAGGCTTGGCGCCTTCGATGCGATCAATGTAGCGCCGGGCACCGGGCATCCCGATGAAGTCGTGCAGGCAGCCATCGATTTGACCGATGTCTTTCGAAATCCACAAATCCTCTACTTCCATCTCTCGTCAATCGTGGCCGCAGGATCGTCGCCCGAAATTGCTCGGTTCGTGGTGTACTCACTCTTGTGCGCCGCCAGCCAAACCGAGCGCAATCATCCGGTATTTCTGGTGATTGACGAATTCCAACGGATGGTTGCCAAGAACGTCGAAGCGCTCCTTCAGCTCGCTCGCAGTATGGGCATTGGCGTGATCCTGGCCAATCAGAGCATGCAGGATCTGGGCGAACTTATTCCGTCGATCGAGGCGAACTGCCGGTATCGCCAATGGTTCTCCGTGTCGTCGCTGGATGACCGCGAGCGACTGCTCAAAGCAGCCGGCGAAACGGTGGAACAGTTCACAACACTGTCGTGGGGCTCAAGTCCCAGTGGTTCTACATCGTCCATGACCGTCTCCGAGCAAGTCATGAACCGCTTCTCGGTAAACGACATTGCGTTGGCCAGCGATCACGAAATGCAAAGCATCGTCACCATCGCGCGCGGCAAAGGCTATGCGCAATTTGGCGGTCTGCCGGTGATCATCACGTCGGATTACCACATCACCGCAAAGGAATATGAGCGCCGCAAAAAATTGGCGTGGCCCGCGCCGACAACGGGGACTTACATCCCGCGAGAACATCAACAGGCTGCCCCGCCGAAGCAAAGTCTTCCTGGACCGGTGGTCACGACGGAAATCATCAATGCTCTGCCATTCGATGGACCGCCGCCATTGATCGTTCCCGGCGAAAAGTCACCCAAGAAACCGTCCAGGAAAGGAGGCACGCCATGAACGGCGTTTGGACCCCTGTCGAACTGGAGATCGTCGAAACCCTTACGCGGCGTGTGTGCTTGATGTCGGGTAGTCAAGTCGCAGACGTCGATTGGTCCGGCGGCGAGTCGGTTAATCACCTTGGCTCATTACTGAATCGACTGCTAGCGGCGGACCTGCTCCAGCGGACGATCGTCAATGTGCATCCGCGCATATCGCTCGACGAACCGCTGGTCGCTTGGCAACCCGGTGCAGACCAACCGGACCTCCAGCGCGCTCGGGCGACCATCAAGGATCGTTGGCACCAGCCGACGGAGCCGACCGAGGTGTATTGGGCCACAAGGCGAGCAGCCAACCTGTTCGGCAGCACGTCGGGCGATCTGCCGGATCTGTTCCATCGCGATCATGACCTGTTGTTGGCCGAGGTTTATGTCTTCTATCGCCGCCACCGAGACCCGCTGGCCAAGCGCTGGCTGGGCATCGGTGTCATTCCCCAAGCCGGTTGTGGAATCAAGAACCCGGATGCGTTGTTGTTTGGCGATGACGGCCGACCAGCACGCGCCGTCGAGTCTTCCGGCCACTCCGGACTCCGACAATTGGAATGTTTTCACGAGCACTGTGTGTCTTTCGACCTTCCCTATGAAATCTGGTGAGGCGACTTATGAACCCGTTGACTTCCAAGAAACTGACGGCCGGAGACACCGCGATCCTCCGGCACATCGCTCGGTATCGACTCACCGTTCCTGAAGTGGTGGCTCGATTACCGGAGAGTTGTCACAACACCGCCGCTGAACTCGACGCTCGATTGCGACGATTGGAGGAGTTCGGCTTCATCGCCTCGACCTGGCTTTACGCGCAGCGGAAGTGCTTCATTCTCACACCCAAGGGAACGCTTCGTGTTCGCGGTTCGGTGGCTGACCGCGACCCTCACGCACCGTTCTCCGAGGCGACCAAGATTCGTCGGTTTGCTGCCCTTACTTTCTGCTGTTTGACGTCGATCCTGCGGCAACGGCTGACAGCGGCGGAGCTTGCCGACCAGGTGGCAGGCGTGAACGATTCTGACGCGGATACACCCTACTACGTCACCCTTGATGAATCACCGACTCGCATGGGCTTTTTGCGCGTCGATCTCGGTGGGCATGGTCGGTGGGACCGGATATTGGCGAAGTGCCAGCAAGACGTGCGCGACCACGCCAATGATCCGAACTGGTTGCCTTGGATCGCATCGAACCGTTTCGAAGTAACGCTGGTCACGGCCCTGCCGCATAAGGCAGAGCGTCTCCACCACGCCCTCAGCCAGCAGGAACATCCGCCGCCAATTCCCGTTCGTATCACAGCAATTCCTGAATTGCTCTACCTAATCGCGCCGCCCCCGGCGTAACGCATTTTTTACTCCCTCCCCGAGGGTTGTACTTCGCTCTTTGTCCCAGGAGCACGGAAAAACATCGGGACATCAGAGACCTTTGCAAACCGTAGGCGAACGGGACGTTCTTGGAACGCAGTTCGTCGAGTTGCTGGAGATACCAGCTTATGTACCGCGTACGACGCAATTTCGGTTGGAAAACTCGGTGGCCTTGGCGATGGTTTTTCATTCCCAAGGTCAACGAACGCTTCTGTCGGAAATGCAGCATGCCATTTCAAGATGGAACGATGCCCGCCCCGCTCGACACGTTCGACAAAGGCAACATCGCTGGCCGCGTTTATCCCTCAGGAGGCTATCGAAAGAACGAAGTCGTCGTAAGGGTCGGGCGATTGAGAGCAGGAAAGGACAGTTTCTATCTGTCGGAATTTATTCCGCTGGAG
>JBGTHC010000021.1:0-4955 GCA_041746375.1 Woeseiaceae bacterium | reverse complement strand
TTCGTCAACAACGTCGCCGACGAGCGGGCAACCTATACCGTCCAGGCAGATCTGTTCGAGTGGGCGGCAGCCCAGACTGCTGAAGGACGCGCGCATCACCAGACGCTGTTTGTGAACCGGCCGCGCGAGTTCGGTATTCGTTACATGAAACGCTGGGGGAACTGAGGGGACGCCACACAGGCGAAACGAAGGCCGGGCGATGCCCGGCCTTTTTTTTCGTGCGTTGTCAGTCGTTGTAGGGCCAGACTTCGAGGCCGTGGATGGCGTTGCGAATATCCATCGTCAGGTTCACGGTTCCGACGGTCATGCCGGTTTCCGGGTCGTAAACACTGACCGTAGAGGGAGACGAGCCGCCGATGATCAGCTGACCACCGGCCGTGCAAAGTCCGCGGCCGAAGGCCTGTCGGGCGGTCTTCGAATCGTCGATTCCGGCGAGCAGGATCTCCGAATCTGCATAGCGCTTGATGGGAAAAGCTCGCTGTCGGCCATCCCGCCCGACGTAACGCACCCTGTCGGCGGCCGTGTCGTTAAACACCACCCCGCCGTTCCAAGGCTGCGCATTATGCACGCCTGCCGGCAGCGTGCAGACCTCGGTTACAGCCTTTTCGTTGTTCAGGTGCAGCAGCGCATGCGTACGCAGCCCGCTAAAGAATATGCCGGCGTGATCAACATGCACCATGTTGATGTGGAACTCGTTGCCCGGCGCCGGCCCCACGTCCGAGCGCGGATCGAAAACAAAACCGGACCATGCCCCGTATTGCTGATCGAGGTGGAACCCCCAATCAAAACGCCGGCTGTCCAGGTCGAACTTGAGAAGGCTGTCGAATCCGGTCGAGGTGAGAAACAGCTTGCGGTCTATCCGGCAGATCTCGTGACAATGTTTCAGATAGCGGTTTTTGAAAGATTCCCTGATGGAGAAGTCGCGGCCGAAACAGAACAGCTCGTCGCTCGCCGCAATGTAGATGTCGTCATTATCGAAGGCGATGCCTCGCAGTCCCCGGTCGGCGCCGCGGCCTGCGAAATCGATTTCGACGGTGTTCCAGTCCACCGTCTGCCGGCCGCTACGGGTCTCGAAGTCCAGAATATAAACGCCGCCGTGACTTTCTCCCTGCCGGCTGCCGCGCACAACCGACGTCGCGATCAGCCGAGGTAACCGGATTGACATTGGATCAGAGCTGCCCTTCCGGAAGGATTTTCTGCAGCCAGGCGTTGAAGCGCAGCCAGTTGCTCGCCAGCGGTTCGTTTCTTTCTACAACGGGGTGACCATCGACGTGGCCGTGCCACTCCAGCTTGCCCTTTTCGTCAAATACCAGCCGGTAGCTGACAGCGGACAGCCGTGTCATGAAGCGTTCAGCCAGCGCGCCCGTCATCTCGGGAGAATCGATCAGGACGCCCATTTCCGTGTTGATATCGATTGCGCGGGGATCGAGATTTAGTGATCCGACGAAAAGATAGCGTCGGTCGACCGCAATGAGCTTGGTATGCACGGTCAGCGATTCGAGCCGTTCGCCCGTTTCCTGATCGGCTTCAGTGGCGTTGGCCCTGGCTTCATACAGGTCGACGCCTGCGTCGAGCAATCGCTTGCGGTAGTTGGCATAGCTCGAGTGCACGGCGACGTGGTTGGTGGACGCGAGCGAATTCGTCAGAACAGTGACCTTGACGCCATTGTTGACGACGGATTTCCAGAAGTCGAGGCCGCTTTCCCGCGGAATGAAGTACGGGTTGATTACAATGACCTCCGACTCTGCATTGGCGATTACGTCGGCCATACGCGTCACCAGAACCTTTTGATCCAGTGATACCTTGTTCAGTAACTTGTCGGGGTCGTCGGTAATTACTTCTGCGTCGGCCGGATAAATCATTGCTTTTCTGTTGCGCACATCCTGGACCAATGGAGTTTCAGTGGAGCGGCGATACACGTCGCGCCCGGAAGTGTTCAACACCGCGAATGCCTCTGCTCGCAGCGACTCATAGGAACCGTTGTCGTGCTCAAAGGCGGACATTGGATACGACAGCTGATGATTCCAGTAGCGGTCGAAGGTTTCAGAAATTCCGGCAGCAACCGGCCCAATCGCGAGCATGTCGAAATCAACGAACTCGGAATCCGTTTTCAACTGGAAGTACTCGTCGGCGATGTTCCGGCCACCGACAATCGTTATCTGATTGTCGACGGTGAATGACTTGTTATGCATGCGGCGATTGGCGCGCTCGAAATCCTTCAGGAAATTGATCCAACCAATGCCGCCGCGCGCTACCGGATTGAACAGTCGAATCTCGATGTTCGGGTGTTGGTCGAGTAACAGCAGGCTTTCGTCTCTCGCGGTTGTGAATACGTCATCGAGCAAAAAGCGCACACGCACGCCCCGGTCCGCTGCTTCCACCAGCTTTCCGGCGAACACAAGACCTGCGAGATCTTTTTTGATCAGGAAATATTGGACATCGATGCTGCGCTCCGCCCGATCCATCAACATGAGTCTGGCGCCCAACGCATCGAGCCCTGTCGGCAACGGGTAGAAACCTGACTTTCCGCCGTGCGCGTTGGTCCACTGCAATACGTCGCTCCCAAGCGATGTATCGCGAGTTTCTTTAAGAGACGTGCTGGGTGTTTTCTCGTAATCGGTGGGCAGCGAGGCACAGCCGCTGACGAAAAGAAGGGCAAATGTAGCGATGAGAGGTGTAGAGAGGCGGTTTATCGACACGTAACGCTTTCAAGGGCGGCTTGGTGACCTGAATATACCTTATGAGACTGCGAGTAACTTGTCACCCTCGAGTTGATGCACCCAATAGTCCCACCTCGGTGTAGTTCCAGTCACGCAGGGCCGGCTGCGCGGGATTCTCGAGGTAAAGCAACATGGAGACGGTGTCGATCCGTCGCGGGACCTCGGCCTGTACATCGCTGATGCCGGCCATCTCGGCGAACAGCGCGTAGAGATCGACGACATTGACCATCGAGGTCAAGGAGCGTCCTGGCGGCACGACGCCGCCGCTCTGCTCGGAGCAGCTGCCATCGGCCAGGCAGCAGGCGCCCGAATCTGCGCCGTTTGCCATGTTGGCGCCGGGCACGAAGCCTCAACTGTAAGTCCCGGGTGGTGCAACACCACCGGCCGTCGTATCGATGGACGACGGATAAAGGGATGCTTATCTCGGTGATAGCCGAATCGACGTCGGCGATATCGAGTATTGCTGGTGTGTGAGCATCAATCTACGCTCGCAAACATAGGGCATGCGCAGCCACTATGTCGCCCGCCTCTGGTGTTATGGTTGACTAGAACAGTAAAACGGTATTAGGATACCCTGCAAAGCAACCCCCTGGGCCGCTATCAGCGCAAAAAAATGGGAGTGCCATGAGGTTACGCAACCGGATCTTCGCCGCCATTCTGGCGCTCCTGACGCTCAGCGTCGTGTCGCTGGCGCTTGCCCTCAGCTACGAGGCGCCTTGCGGCGAGCCTCAGTCCTTGCCCGCCGGCACCGAGCGCATGCGAGCCGTTGTCCGACGTTGCTACGGGTCGGCGGACGTGCTGAAAATCGAAGAAATAGCGAAACCTAAGGTTGCGAGCAATGAGGTATTGATCAGGGTGCGTGCAGCCGCCGTGAACCCGCTCGACTATCACTATATGACCGGCAAACCATACGTCATGCGCTTGATGACGGGGTTCGGTACGCCTGACCGGGCACGGCTCGGTGTCGACTTTTCCGGAACGGTCGAGGCAGTCGGCGGTGACGTCACCCGATTCAAGCCAGGCGATGAAGTACTGGGTGGCCGAGGCGGCGCGCTGGCCGAGTACGTCACGATACCCGAAGATGGATCAGTAACGCATAAACCGGCGAACCTCACATTCGAACAGGCCGCTGCGATCCCGATTGCCGCAGTCACTGCCTTGCAAGGTCTGCGGGACAAAGGTCACCTCCAGCGAGGACAGAAGGTACTTATCAATGGTGCTTCGGGAGGCGTTGGCACGTTCGCCGTGCAGATTGCCAAATCTTTCGGTGCCGAGGTGACCGGCGTGTGCAGTACGCGCAATGTAGAGATGGTGCGCTCGCTCGGTGCCGATCACGTGATCGACTACACCAAGGAAAACTTTACGGATAGTGCAGAGCGCTACGATCTGATTCTGGACAACGTCGGCAACCACCCGCTGCTTGATGTTAAACGGGCATTGAAACCAGAAGGGCTCGTCGTGATTGTCGGCGGTCCGAAAGACAACCGCTGGATTGGCCCGCTGGGACGGTCGGCGAAGTCCATGCTGTTAAACCCGTTTATCGACGAGGAATTTGTCAACTTCACCGCCAGCATGAACGAGGCTGACCTCGATACGCTTGCCGAACTCGCGCGAGCCGGAAAAATGACGTCGGTCATCGACCGGCGTTACGCACTGGACGAGGCGGCTGAGGCTATACGTTACCTGGAACAGGGACGCGCTCGCGGCAAGGTCATCGTTACTATTACGGGACAGTGAAGTTCTCAAGTTGCGAGTCGCTTGCGATACGACAAGCGATTCGTCAATCTTCACCGTACAGGTAAGCGGAGTTTTCCCGCAGAGTCGACGGCCGGTTTACGAAGCCTGGTTGCGTTTCGACGTACGCCGTGGCGTAGCGGTAGCCTCGGGCTTCTCCACTTCCACCGACGACTGCTCAGAGAGATGCTGGAGCTCGGTCAACGCGTGCAGCAGTAACGAGCCAGTGGCCCCCGACATGCCCAGATTGCCAGTTCTCATGGCGGTAAACGCCTGGAGGGCGATACCCACCAACCGATTGTGGTCTGCCCGCAGCACGGACAATTGTTCCTGCCTCTCATTTTCGAGGTTATCGATCGCCGTCTGGTGACCTTCCGCGAAAGCGGTCACAGCGCCGGCGATGGCGTTGTCGATGCAGCCGTTCAGGATGCGGAAATCGTCCGTCTCGATCTCGCAGCCCAGGTCAACCGCCATCTCGGTGACGGCCTGGCAGACATCGCC
>JBGTHC010000020.1:0-36878 GCA_041746375.1 Woeseiaceae bacterium | reverse complement strand
GATCTTCCTGGTGGGCGCCAGCCTCGGTGTGCCGTTTGCAGCGACCGCGGCGGCTCGTGACGAACGCATTTCCGGCCTCATGCTGGTACACGGCGCTGCGGATAATCGCTTGTGGCTCGAAGCGAATATTGCACGGCGCATTGACCGCGCCTGGCTGCAACCGGCGCTGGCGACTATTCTGCACTGGGTGGCCTACGGGCCGGTCTTCGATACCCGCGAGCGCGTATCCGCCGTTGCACCGCGCCCGGTGCTGATCGTCGGCGCGCGGGACGACGAACGGACGCCGGCGGGCCAGACCGAACAGTTATTCGAGGCGGCGGGTGAACCGAAAAAATTGCGCTGGACGGACGGCCAGCATGTCGAACCGGGGCGTACTGAGATAATCAGGGAGTTGCTGTCGATCGCTGATGAGGAACTGTCGTTGTTCGAATCCTGAACGAAAGGCGGTCAGGGTGGCCGTCAGGCTTTTTGATTTCTGGCAAGCGTGTCCAGGTTTTAAGCCTGACCGCGTTCAGGTTGCGACCCTGACCTGGATTTCATCGACGTTTTCAATGCCGCCTGCAACCCGGTCGCCCGGGTGCAGTGCGCCGACGCCTTCCGGCGTACCGGTGAAAAGGAGGTCGCCGGGCTGCAAAGTGAAATACGTCGACAATTCGGCAATCGCCTCCGGAACGTTCCAGATCATCTGGTCGAGATTGCTGTCCTGTCGTGACTCGCCGTTGACCGTGAGCCAGATGCGGCCTGAGCGCGGATGCCCGATATCGCGGCTGCGATGAATACATGAAATCGGCGCCGACTGGTCGAATCCTTTCGCGGTATCCCACGGTCGCCCTGCTTTCTTTGCGGCCGCCTGCAAGTCGCGGCGCGTCAGGTCGATGCCCACCGCATAGCCGAATACATGCGTGGTCGCGTCATCGACCGCGATATTCGCGCCGCCTGCGTCGATAGCAACCACGAGTTCGATTTCGTGGTGCAAGTTCGAGGTCCGTGGTGGCCAGGCAATGGTAGATCCACCGGACACCACCGCATCCGCGGGCTTCATGAAATAAAACGGTGGCTCCCGATCGGGATTGCCGCCCATTTCCCGGGCGTGCGCGGCATAGTTCTGGCCGACGCAGTAGATGCGCCGCACCGGGAAATGCTCGCCGCTCCCGGCAATCGGGATCCTCGGTTGTGGCAGGTCGAATGCGTTCATAAATTTGCTGCTCCGGGAGTGGTCCATCACACGACGCCGTGATCGAGACGCATGCGGTATAGAATGGCGCAACACCACACTATAACCCGATCGGCACGGCTGTCGATCGGCCAGCCATGAGGCCTGCTGATGAGTATCGACCGGCGAAACTTTCTGAAATCTGTAGGTGGTGCATCGCTCGGAGCCAGCCTGCTGGGCAGCACACTTGCGGCACAAGAGTTGACGGCAAGTCAGGCCGCGACTGCGTTCGGCTTCGACGACAACCGCGTGCCAATGAATGCCGCGAACCTGTGCCCGATGCCGACAGCGGTGCACCAGGCCGTCGAACGCTACGGCCGTGAGCTCGATCGCGACATGAGTCACGTGAATCGCGGCCGCATAGAAGCACTCAAGGAAGAGGCGCGCAACCGCCTGGCGCTGCAGCTCGGCGTCTCGGCCGACGAGCTGGCGATCGTGCGTAATACTTCCGAGGCCAACAACATCGTTGTCCAGGGCATGCCCCTCCAGGCCGGCGACGAAATACTGCTATGGGACCAGAATCATCCATCGAATGGCGTCGCCTGGGATGTGCAGGCGGCTCGCAACGGCAGCGTCGTGCGTCGACTCGCCTTGCCGCTGGCGCCGGCGTCCGAGGAAGAACTCGTGCAGGCGTTCAGGCGCGCAGTCACGCCAAAAACCCGCGTGGTGTCGTTCCCGCATATTTCCAATGTGTCGGGCCTGCGCCTGCCGGCCCGGGAGATCTGTGCATCGCTCAAGGCGATGCGCGACGATCTGTACCTGCACGTCGATGGTGCGCAAACCTGGGGCATTGTCGACGTGAACCTTGCTCACCTGGGTTGCGATTCCTTCAGCGCCAGTGCGCACAAGTGGTTTATGGGACCGCGCGAAGTGGGGTTACTGTATGTGCGGCAGCCGCAAATCGAACGACTGTGGCCCAACTGCGTGAGTGTGCCGTGGGGAAATGCCGCCGAGACGTCCCTTGCCGGTGCGCGCAAGTTCGAAGCGTTCGGGCAGCGCGACGACGCGGCCATTGCAGCGCTCGGTGCTGCGGTCGTCTTTCATGCAACCCTTACCCCGGCCGGCGTCGAACAGCGCGCCACGACAGTTGCGCAACGATTACGCCAGGCCTTGCAGGAGCTGGGCGTCCGCTTCGTGTCGCCGTTATCAAGCGCGTTCACCAGCAATGTCGTGATCCTTTCCGCAACGCCGGAAAATGCGTCGGCGCTCGTCGATCGCTTGCTGCGTGACTCCGGCATCATCGTCGCGGCAGTTGGAGGACTACGCATGACACCGCACGTATACAACACCGACGAGCACATCGACCGCGTGGTCGACGCGATCGCCAAATCCCGTCACCTGTTGAGCTCCTGACCGGCCATGCCTGCTGCCTGATCATGCGGGAAGACAGGAAAGCCCCGACGTCGTCGTCCGCACTTCGCAATCGCAACTACCTGATCTACCTCGCCGGCAGTACCGTGTCCCTGCACGGGCTGTGGGTCTACCGCGTGGCGCTGGGCTGGCAGGCGTGGCAGCTGACGGAGTCCGAACTATGGGTCGGCGTAGTCGCGTTCACGCAGTTTTTTCCGATGGTCCTGTTCGGCTCGGTATTCGGGGTGCTGGCCGATCGTTTTGACCGGCGCAAGGCGTCGATTCTCATCAATTCGACCAGCACGCTGATCATGCTCACGTTGGCCGCGCTGACGGTCGCCGGGCTGGTCGACGTGTACGTGCTATGCGCCCTGTCCCTGTTGCAAGGCGTGGCCGATAGCGCCCACTTGCCGGTGCGTCTGGCACTCATTCCCGCGCTCGTGCCGCGACAGCAGTTCCAGAGCGCGATGGCCATAAATTCGGTTGCGTTCAACCTGTCGCGCTTCGTCGGGCCTGCTGTCGCCGGCGTGCTCATTGCCGTGTTCGGCGTCGCCGCGGCTTTTACTTTTAACGCGGCGACCTACCTCGCCATACTGGCGGCGCTCCTGGTCATTGACACGCGACCGTATCGCCAACGGGCGGAAGCGAGGAGCGATGTCTGGGGTGAACTCAAGGAGGGCGTCCGCTATGTATCGGCCAGCACGCCGGTCCGGCAGTTGCTCGGCCTCGTGGCGATGGCTTCGCTTTTTGGCCGCGGGCCGCTGGAGCTGCTTCCCGCTTTCGCAGAATCGGTATTCCGGCGCGGCAGCACCGGGCTTGCGATGCTGACCGCGGCGGCCGGCGCTGGAGCGATCGTGGCAGGCGTCATCATCTCGCGCGGCCTCGTGCGCCTGCGGATTCGCTATATTGCCATCGGCATTGCCGTTGCGGGCTGCCTCATCATTCTGCTCGGCGTAGCGCGGCAGTTCTGGCTTGGTCTCGCCACGGTCGCGGCGTTGGGATTCATACTGACAATTTGCGGCGTGGGCTCGCAGATATTGCTGCAGTCGCTGATCGATGACGAACTGCGCGGCCGGGTGAGCAGCCTTTGGGGCATGATCGCGTTCGGCGGCACGGCATTCGGGGGCCTCATCGTTGGTGCTCTTGCCAGCATCTGGGGGCTGTCTGCAACCACGCTGGGAGTCGGCATCGTGTGCATGCTGTTGACGCTGCGCATCTATGCCCGGCGCCTGGCAGCCAGTAAAAGGGGACAGTGACCTTTAATTTAGTTTAAGGTAACTGTCCCCGGTTTCGGAGTTCTATTGAGGTAGCACGGATGGTACAAACGAACTCACAGATGTTGCCGCTCGGTACTGAGGCGCCGGACTTCTCGCTGCCGGATGCTGACGGCGAGCTGCACGCACTCGACGATGCCGGGAATGCAGACGCCTGGCTCGTCATGTTCATCTGTAACCACTGTCCCTTCGTCAAGCACGTCCGCGACGAGTTGGCGCGCCTCGGTGAGGATTACCTGCCAAGAAACGTGGGGGTCTTCGCCATCAACAGCAACGACTTCGACAAGCACCCGGACGACAGTCCGGCCAAAATGAAAGAAGAAGCAAAAGCCGCCGCTTATCGCTTTCCCTACCTCGTCGACAAGGACCAGGTCGTGGCGAAAGCCTATCGTGCAGCCTGTACACCCGACTTCTACCTCTTCGATGCCGACCGACGACTGGCTTATCGCGGACAACTCGACGACAGCCGGCCTTCAAACAATAAACCGGTCAACGGGCGTGATGTGCGCAACGCGCTGGAGGCCGTTCTCGATGGCAAGAACGTGCCGGACGACCAGACGCCCAGCATCGGCTGCAACATCAAGTGGCGTGAGGGCAACGCGCCAGCGTATTTCCAGACCTGACCCCGGGTTGTACGCGGGACTACTGGTGGTCGCGCGGGATGGTGTCGGTCCAGGTCCGCTCGCGCAATTGCTTGCCATTCTCGGTCAGGCGACGGGTGTATTCGTAATAGAAATTTTCGAGGTCACTCGTGAACGACAGCTCGGCCTCCCACAGCAGGACGCGATCGTCGAGGGTCACTTCCATGCGGTGACTGCCCTGCACGGCGGTGTTCTCTGGGTGATCGTCCGATGTGCGATGTTCGATCGCTTCCCGATACATCTCCGTCCCCCATGGATAACGCGAACCGCCGGTGTTGGTCGCTACAACCTTGACCTCGCCGGTTTGCGGGTTGCGATCGACCGACGAGATTTCGCCGTACCCTGAACTGGTGCCGGTATCGATCGTCGCGTAGCCGGGTAACTCCGGACTTTCGGCCGGAGGCAAAAACTCCGGCGCTGGCCGGCCGCCTGACGGCACAACCGGCAGCAGAATGCGCGTGCCGTTGCGACGGCCCAGGCGCAGCGACGTCGTCATGGCATGCGGCGTCGGCCACATCATCGGCCATTGCGCATTATTGATGGCAAAGCGAATGCGGTGGCCTTTCGGAAATACCCAGGACGTAAAGTGCATTTCGATTTCGAGTGGGAAGAACTCGCCTTCTTCGAGGTTCTCCGGCTCACGCGCCGAATCGCGATGTGTGCCATTGAAACCGGCACCGGCAACCTGCGTTACCGTACCATCGGGTGCAACATCCGACAGGCGCACGAACCAGTTTGCGTGCTGCGCATCGGCGGCCACCGTCAGCTCGGCTTTCGGTAGCCCGAGAATTTCCATGTCGTTATCGAGAGGCGCCGAATCGTAAACAAGACTGAATGCATCCGTCGGCCGCTGATCGTGTGCCACGTCACCCCACCACATTACGGGGCCGCCTGCCTCGATGCCGACCGTGGGCACGTAACGCAACTGGTGTAGCGACTGCTCCGGAACTGAACGCGCCAGCGAATGATTGGCCTGCGGATAGTAGGCGCGTTCCTCTATGCGCTCGATCGGCCAGCCATCTTCCCAGCGCCAGATACCAGGCGCGTGTTCGAGATACGGGCCGGGTGGATGCCATTCGCGCACGTACACCGCAAAACGTGGCTCATCCATGATGCCGGTGTCGATCCCTTTCAGCCAGTGATCGAACCAGCGCACGGCCTCGTAACGCCATTCCATACCGGGCTCCGGATACGGCTCATGCGGCCAGGCGTGGGACCATGGCCCGATCATTGCCTTCACCGGTGCCTCGAGATTCTCGAGCATGCGCGGCAGGCTGTCGCGGTAACCGTCATACCAGCCGCCGATGTGAAAACTGGGTATGCGGATGGCCTCATAGAGTCCCTTGAGCGAGGCGCGATCCCAGAACGGCCCATCCCGCTGCTGCCGCTTGTAGGTCATCATCCACGGTTCGGTATCGAAGCGATTCCTGAAGTAGTCATCGTCGATCACGTAATCGGGTGCGCCGGGTCGTGCATTGTCGAGATCCTGGCTCATTTCCCAGGAATCCAGATGCATGATGCCATCCATGTAATGCACGTCGTCCTGGTACAGGTCCTCGGTCGCATCGACGGCGATAATTGCCTTGAGGGCCGGCGGATTACGCCTCGCCATCTGAATGGCATTGAATCCGCCCCACGAAATGCCGAACATACCGATCTCGCCGCTGGACCAGGGTTGTTCCGCAAGCCATGCGATCACGGCGTCACCGTCCTCGTGTTCCTGGTCCGAGTACTCGTACGGGATCAGGCGTCCCTCGCTGTTGCCCGTGCCGCGGATATCGACCCGCGCCACCACATAGCCGCGTTCGATGAAGTACGAGTACATCGAATAGTTGCGCGAACGCGATTCTGTCTTGCGATACGGCAGGTACTCCAGCAGGACCGGAAAACGCTCTCCTTCGGCACCGCCCTCGGGCAGGAAGACATCCGCTGCCAGATGCACGCCGTCCGGCATCGGAATGCGGGCTTCCTCCATAAGAATGCTGTAGCGAACAGCAGTGGCGTTTTCCGCCGCAGCAAGCGACGGGCGCGTGACAACGATAACGGTCAGCATAATCAGCGAGAGCGCCAGGTTGACTGACCGGCCGGTGGTGAATTTATTCATAGCGAAAACCTGCCGCATCGTTTGATTTCCTGGCGCGATCAAAACAGCATAGAGCCACTGCGATGTCACGCAAACCACTCTCTCACATCGTGAGCCGAAGCCAGGGGCCGGCGCGACGCTGCCGCATCCACGGCAACGAGCCGCACAAGCTCGGTGTTGTCGCGGGCCATTGAACCATCCGGCAGATGGAGATTGTTCTCGAAGCCGACACGAACATGTCCGTCGTGCAGCATTGCACGGTGCGCAGCCTCGTGTTCCCGTGCGCCGAAGCAGCAAACGCTCCATTCGGCATATTCGCCGAGCGCGCTACAGAACAGGTCGAGATCTGCGGGATTGCCCGCCAGCTCACGATTGTATCGACCGAGAACGAACAACACGAACGGGCGTTCTTCGGCAATAATGCCGCGCCGTCGCAGGTCGTCGAATTGTGCTACTTCCGCCGGTGAGTACAGGATGAATTGAGGATGAATTGCATTGGCCCTTATCCAGGTGAAAAATGCCGCTGCTTCCTGTTCGCTGGCCGCATCCGGACATAGCTCGCGCAACGCGAGCGACACCGCTTCCGGCCTCAGTTCACGTATGACAGCCATCTGCTGTTCTCGGGAATACAGGCCGCAGGCTTCGCTCGTGACCTGAATGACTACGCGATCGCCTACTCGCTGGCGCACGGCCGCAATCGCCGTTCGATAGACGTCCGCATCGAGTGTATGCCGACCTTCTGCATCCCTGACATGCAGGTGCAGCACCGAAGCCCCCGCCTCGACCACAGACTCGGCACAAGCAGCGATATCCGGCGGCGTCACCGTTAGCGCCGGATGATCCTGCATATCGCGGCGGGCGCCGTTCGGCGCCGATATTATGATCACTGGCCTGCGTTTCGCAGAAACGCCCAAGCGCTCGGTCATCGTTGTTGAAAGACGTCGGCGAACACCCGCTGCAGCTTTTCGGCGAGCTCGTCGAAGTGTTGCTGCTCGGCAATAAACGGCGGTGCGATGAGTATGTGTGCGCCGCGCACGCCATCGACCGAACCACTGCCAGGATAGATAATGAGACCGGCATCCATCGCGGCGGCCTTGATACGCGATGCAACGCGTTCCTCCGCGGCAAACGGCTCCCTGGTCTGCCGATCCGCCACAATTTCAATACCGGCAAAAAGGCCGCGGCCACGGATATCGCCGACGTTCGCATGTTCACCAACGCTTTCCCGAAGGGCGGCAAAGAGTAACTTGCCGGTAGCGTCGACCCGCGCCAACAAGCCGTCCCGATCAAACGCATCCTGCACGGCAACGCCGGCTGCGCAGGCAAGGGCATGCCCGACATAGGTGTGCCCGTGTACGAATGCTTCCGGTGCATCACGTATCACCTCCCAGACGCGGTGCCGGGCGAGCGTTGCGCCAAGGGGCTGATAACCGCTGCCGATTCCCTTCGCCAACGTCACCAGGTCCGGTACGATGCCGTCCGCCTCGTGCGCGAAAAAATTCCCGCTGCGCCCGCTGCCGCACATGATTTCATCGCAAATCAGCAGGACGTCGTATTTGTCGCAAATTCGCCGTATCTCGCGGAAATAACCGGCGACCGCCGGAACCACGCCGAGGGATGCACCAACCACCGGCTCAGCGATGAACGCCGCGACATTCTCGGGACCTGACGCTTCAAGGACTCGCTCGAGTTCTCTCGCCGCGCGCAGTCCATAGGCCTCGGCTGATTCATCTGCATGTTGATGTCGATAGGCATAGCAAGGCGCAATTTTCGGCCAGTCGTGCAAGACGCCAGCGAGCGATGCGCGGCGCGCCCGGCTGTCGCTCACCGACAGCGCGCCAAGCGTATTTCCGTGATAACTGTTCTGGCGACTGACGATCAGCGACTTACGGTTTTGGCCAAGCGCCTGCCAGTAGAACCAGGCAAGTTTCAGTGCGGTCTCATTTGCCTCCGATCCGCCGGAGGTAAAGAAAACCCTGGCGTCGCGTTCCGCGAAGCGCGCACTGATGCGGCGGGACAGCTCCTCTTGCGGTGCATTTGTGAAAAACGCGGTATGTGCAAAGGCGAGACTGGCTGCCTGTGCCTGTATCGCCGCGATCACGTCTGCATGTCCATGGCCAACGCTACAAACCGCCGCGCCGCCACTCATATCGAGCCAGGCATGACCTGTATCGTCATACAGGTACATGCCGCTGGCACTCACGGCCTTCGGATAGGTCGACCGGGGATCCCGGTAGAAAACCGACGTCACGGGTCAGTCCTTGCGGCCGAACGATTGCGGGCGGACAGTTGCCGTTGACGCCGTTAGCAAGTAGTTTGCCCGGTAGGCTATCGGAAGACGACTTCGAGGAATCATGCCATGCACTACCGGAAATCCACGCCGTTTCTCATAACAGGGCTATTGGCCGTTGCTTGCGGCGCACTGGCAGACGACAGCGACAGTGTAATGCGCTTCGTGGACTCGCGATACGAGCATACGGCGGATCTGGCGCGCACGCTTTGGGAGTATGCGGAAGTCGGCTACCTCGAGGAGAAAAGCACCGCCCTGCTGCAACAAACGCTGGCCGCGGAAGGGTTCGACATCGAAGCGGGTGTCGCGGGCATACCAACGGCTTTTGTCGCCAGCTTCGGCGATGGCGGACCGGTTATCGGCATTCTCGCCGAGTTTGACGCATTACCGGGCATCAACCAGGACGCGGTACCGCAACGCAGCCCGGTCGAGGGAAAAACCGCGGGTCATGCCTGCGGCCACAACCTGTTCGGTGCAGGGTCCGTCGGCGCCGCTATTGCAGTCAAGCACTGGCTCGAGGAGACGGGTACGGCAGGCACGGTGCGACTCTACGGTACGCCTGCGGAAGAAGGCGGCAGCGGCAAAGTCTACATGGTCCGGGCGGACCTGTTCGATGACGTCGACGTCGTACTGCACTGGCACGCGGACGACGAGAACTCGGCAGTTGCGCGTACGTCCCTTGCCAACCGCTCGGCCAAGTTTCGTTTTCGCGGCGTATCGGCGCACGCGGCAGGTGCGCCCGAAAAGGCGCGCTCGGCACTCGATGGCGTCGAAGCGTTCAATTTCATGGTGAATATGCTGCGTGAGCATGTACCGCAACAGACACGCATCCATTACGTCATTACCAATGGTGGATCGACCCCCAATGTCGTGCCGGATTTCGCGGAAGTGTTCTATTACGTACGCCATCCGGAAGCCGAGCAGGTGAAGGAGATCTGGGCGCGTGTCGAGGAAGCGGCCCGTGCCGGCGCAATGGGTACCGGCGTGGAAGTCGATTGGGAAATCATCCACGGCAATCATCCGGTCCTGATCAACGAAGCGCTGGCGAAAATGATGGACGAAAAATTGCGCATCGTCGGTGGAATCGAGTACACAGACGACGAAGCGGCATTCGCCCGCGATATCTATGCCACGCTGACGAGCCCGGAAATGCCGATCGGCTCGCAGTCGGAAGTGCAACCGTATGAAGTATCGCTTGGTTATGGATCGACGGACGTCGGTGATGTGTCGATGGCAGTGCCAACCGTTGGACTGCGCGTCGCCGCCTGGGTACCGGGCACTGCGGCGCATAGCTGGCAGGCCGTAGCGGCCAGTGGTACCAGCATTGGTTTTAAGGGTGCCCAGGTCGCCGCAAAAACACTGGCGCTTGCGGCAATGGAACTCATGCAGAACGCGGCGTTGCGAGATGCTGCGCGGCAGGAGTTCGACGAACGCCGGGGAACCGATTTCCACTACGAGGCGCTGCTCGGCGATCGGGCGCCACCGCTGGACTACAGAAAATAGACGGGTGCGGCAAACGTTGCGTAACGGGCGTAACCCTTGCACATAACGGGTAATAACCCTTGGCGCACCGTAGCTTCGCCGGGATGCAGTTAAAGCCCGGCGACTTCCGAACTAACCCTCATTACTCGGGTCGGTCGCGCAACCGCTTTACTTTCGGCGCTGCCGCATAAAGGTCCTGCCGATCGTTTGCACGACGCTCACGAAAGCGGTCTTTTGCAACCCCTTCGACTGCTATCCTCGCGATACGGCTACCCAACAGATTGTAGGTAGAGTCGTCCAGGTCCTCGATGTCTTCCACGTAACGTTTCTTGCTCACGTCCTTCGCCTCGAAAGTGTGCGTTTGGACATGGCTGGCAGCCATGACCGACGCACTCCACAAAAGCGTATTTCCAAACCTATTCGATTGATGATTCCGGTTGTCAGTCAATATTCGGTTAACAAGTCGGGCATAGTCGGCATGTGAAGATACACGCCGCACTTCGAATGACTGAATCTGTGCCGAAGAATTACTCCAGATAGCCGTGTGAGGTCAGTGCGACAGGCTGCCGGCGAATCCGCTTTCCGCGCGGTCAAAGTCGTCGTAATCCTCGAAGTCCGCCAGTTCCATGCGCAGGCTGCGATCTTCTCGCGACATTTCGATCAGGCGCCACAAGGGAACGTAATCACGTTCCGCCTCTGCTTTTGCGGCCTTGTCGTCGACCTCCGAGGCCGACTCGTCAAAGGTCTCGAACTCAAGTTCCTCATCATCCATTTCCATACTCGATTCCATATTCAATTCGATCGCGGGTCATCGTTGACCCATCCGGACGCGCTTTTTGTGTCTTTTAACGCGGCCATGCGAACCCCCCGCGGGTCCGCCGATTCGGCATCAAGATAAGACTATTTAAATTCTTGTCAAGGAATTTTTTCCCATACATTTCAAACAATTAAGGTGTATTACGTAATCCGGCGGAGGTCCTGCAGGGCTGCCCGGGGAATTTCCGCCATTATGACAGCCGGCAGACGGCTGCACCTTAATCGGGGATCGGGTCCTGCCGCAGCCCCAGTGAATACTCCGCGTCCCGCGCGGAACCCAGCAAAATGGCGATCCAGCGGGTGCGCTCGTCGCTTTCCAGTGCCAGTTTGAGGGTCATGGTCAGTGGCACGGACAGCAGCATGCCGACCGGCCCGAAAATCCAGCCCCAGAACACCAGGCCCGTGAACACAACCAGCGGCGAGATACCGACCCCGTAACCCATCAGGCGGGGCTCGAGGAAGTTGCCGAACACAACGTTTATGGCCAGGTAGCCTATGGCAACCGTCGTGGCCTCGGGATAGCCGAACTGCAGCAGCGCCATCAGGACGGCCGGCACGGCCGCGATGATCGAGCCGATGGTCGGCACATAGTTCAGCAGGAACGCCAGCATGCCCCAAAGCAGTGCAAAGTCCAGGCCGACGAAATGGCACAGCGTACCGGCCAGCACCCCGGTCACGACGCTGACGCCCGTTTTGATGCCGAGGTAGCGACCGAGATTGTTGAGGAACTGGCGAGCGTTGTCGAAGGTCTCGGAGCGCTGTCCGAACGCCGCCTGAATCTTTGTTTGCATGCTCGAGGCTTCGAGCAGAATGAAAACCAGGGTGAACAGGATCAGGAACGTATTGGTCAGGACGTCGCGCAGCGCGTTCAGGATGTTTGCCGCGAGTCGCATGGCCCATCCCGGATCCACGAGATCGCCGAGACTTTCGACAGTGCGGTCGTCGCTCATGTGCTCCGCAGCGAGCCGCAGGATCCGCTCGACCAGCAAGTCGAGCCGAGCCTGGTACGCCGGCAGCGCTGCGGTGAACTCGGCAATCGACGTGCCCACTATGGTGCCGACGACGGCGAGTATGAACATGATCGAAATGACGATCAGGAGCGTCGCCAGGACAGAGGGCACTTGGTGCCTTTGCAGCCACAACATGGGCCGCACAGTGATCAGTGCCAGGAAAACTGCAAGCAGAAACGGCACCAGCAATACTTTCGCCGCCTGCATGCCATACATGATGACGATGATGGCGGCTAGACTGATCGCGGCTCCCGCGTTTCTACCCGATATGTTGTCCACCCGACTCCTGAAGACTTGCAATAGCGTCCGTACGACCTGCCATGCAAATCATCGCACAGGATGCCGGTCGCGGCATATTAATGAGGTCGCCAAGGCCGGCCCGTAGCGATTCGCGACTATCGTTCTGCGGCTATTGGCGCCCCAGGTAGGCGAGTTGTTCATCCGCAAACTGCGCGGGCGTGATGCCCATTGCCTCGAACGCCTCCTGGGAGTCGACCACATTGCCTTGCAGCAGCATCGTCAACTGGTCGCGCGTCACCGGAAAGAAGGTGAACCGGTCGAGCACGGCGGCTGCCATTCGCAGCGGTAGTACCGGCACTGGCACGATCAGCTTGTTGCGCCCACACGCCCGTGCAATGCGTCGCAGTATTTCCGGCCAGAAAAGGGTTTCCGGTCCCCCCAGTTCCCAGGTCGCACCTGTCGCCTCAGCGGTCTCCAGCGAGCGCACGAACGCGGCGGCGACATCCTCGACGAACACCGGCGACATTGAGAACGATCCCTTCGACGGTGAGAGCCCGCTAAAAAAGGCCGGCGCAGGCAGCGGCGGAAGAATCATCTGGTCGCGCAGCTGCGAGCAGAACTCCATGTGACCGTGAGGATTGCCGAATATGACCGACGGCCGAAACACAGTCCCGGCGAGTCCGCTCGCTGCGAGGTGCCGCTCAGCCTGGTACTTGCTGCGCTGATACGGCGTGCCATCGGCCGCAACGCCGTTCGCGCTCATCAGCAGGAAGCGGGGTACGGATTGTGCAACGGCCGCGTCGATAACCCGGCATGCAGCCTCGAACTGCAGCGCCCGGAAGGTGATGCCCTCGGCGGGTCGTTCGCGCAGAATGCCGATGAGCCAGATGGCCACATCGCAATTCCTGACGGTGGACACGATAGCCGCCGCATTGTCGACATCGCCCGGGACCAGGTGACAACGATCCGCGTTGGCCACTTTGATTTCGCTGCCCGGCCGCACCAGGAGTACCGGATCGTGACCGGCAGCAAGGAGTGCTTCGACGATGTAGCTGCCGACGAAACCGGTACCACCGAAGACCGCTACGCGCACGTCGCTGTCAACGCCAACATCAACGCCAACATCAACGCCAATGAAGGAATGCTACGCGGCAGCGGGTCGCGGCGACTCGTCGATTCTCCGGATGGTAAATCCTGTAATCCCATAGATAACGGATACGAGCGGGTTGATCAGATTGAAGAAGGCAAACGGCAGGTACGCAAACGTTGCCACACCAAGCGTTGCGGCCATGTACGCGCCGCAGGTGTTCCATGGTACCAGCGGCGAGGTCAGCGTGCCCGTATCCTCAAGGACGCGCGACAGGTTTTTCGCATCGAGATTGCGTCGCTGGAATTCCGCCTTGAACATTTTGCCGGGCAGAACAATCGCAATGTACTGGTCGGCAGCGACAATATTGATACCGATACAACTCAGGGCGACGGAAATGAAAAGCGAGCCAGTCGATTTCGCTGCTTTGAGTATGGACTGGATAAGCCGCAGCAACATGCCCGAATGTTCCAGCACAGCGCCGAAAGCGAGGGCCGTCAGGATGAGCCAAATGGTATTCAACATGCTGCCCATGCCACCGCGCGACAGCAAATCATCGACCTCGACAACGCCGGTGTCGGCGGTGTAACCGCTTGCGAGCGCAATCCACACGCCTTTGACCATGGCGAGCGGTGCCGGCAGATCCGGGGATGCGGCAAACGCCAGAACTACGGCAGGCTGCAGGAACATGGCCATCGCGCCGCCGAGCAATGCACCAAAAAGGATCGTCGGCAACGGTGGCATTTTGCGCATCGCAAGGAAGAACACGACCACCAGGGGAATAAGCGAGAGCGGCGTTATATTGAATGCCGCATCGAGCGTCGACATCAGGCTGCGCAGCGCAACGCCGTCGGACTCAGTGTCGTTGCCAAGGCCCACAAAGACGAACATCAGCAGCGCGATGACGAACGACGGCGTCGTAGTCCACATCATGTGCCGGATATGCGTAAACAGGTCTGTTCCCACCACCGCGGGTGCGAGATTCGTGGTATCGGATAAAGGGGACATCTTGTCGCCGAAATAGGCACCGGAAATGACCGCGCCCGCGGCGATAGCCGGCGAAAGCCCCATGCCCATGGCAACACCGATCAGCGCTACACCGAGGGTGCCAGCAACGGTCCACGAACTGCCTGTAGCAAGTGAGGCAATGGCGCAGATCAGGCAGGTCGCGGCAAAGAAGAACTGCGGACTCAGGAGTTCAAGGCCGTAATAAATGAGTGCCGGCACCGTCCCCGACATGAGCCAGGTGCCGATCAGGCCGCCGACAGCCAGCAGGATGAGAATCGCGCCCATCGCCGTACCGATTCCCGCCACTATCGCGGTCTGCAGGTCCGTCCAGTCGTGTCCGTTGCGAACCGCCACGATAGAGGCAATTGCGGCACCAAGAATAAGGACGATCTGGTTCGGCCCACCCGACGCATCTGAACCGAACAGGTACACCGACAATGCCAGCATCAGGATGAGCGACACGACCGGAATCAGTGAATCGACAAGAGTGGGCGATTTTATTGTTGTCATGAAATGTACCGCGCACGACAGGCGCTCTAGCCTATCACGGTTCCACTGTAATCCTCGCCGTACCGTTAGCGAATTGACGCGGTCCGGCGTGTCGGTGCAGCACCCACTGGCCTTGCGGTCCGGATTCACCGATAATCAGGCCTCGCAAGGGTTATTGAACAGGAATTGCCATGCACTTAACCAGAAGTATTCAGTTACTCGCACTCGTGCTTGCTGCGAGCCTGATGTCACTCGGATTCGCGCAGACAGCAGATGCCGGCGTCATATCCACGGAAGTCGCCATCGATTTGCACGAGCGTAATGCGCGCATCGAACGCATCAATTCGGTTCTTGCAAGAGACAACGTGCAACAGCAACTCGTTGCACTCGGCGTCGACCCGGCCGCCGCGCAGGAGCGCATTGCAACATTGAGCGACGGCGAACTGGAATTGCTCCAGCAACGCATGGACACGCTACCGGCCGGCGCCGATAGCGCGTTGACCGTTCTGGGAATCGTGCTGCTGGTCCTGCTCGTGCTGGAACTCGTTGGCGTCACGGACATTTTCAAATCGTTTTGAGGGTGCGGCGGCGTTACGCCGAGTGGTGATCGAGATTGTGGTTGCTCGGGAAAACCATTCGCGTCGTTGTTGCCTTGTTGCCGGCGGGTCTGCTGTGCGGGTGCGCCGCAGACCCGTTCGGCGCTCCTGACTTACACGATTACCAGTCGACCATAGAACTGGCCGACACTCCGTTCTTTCCACAGGAAGACTATCAGTGTGGCCCCGCGGCACTGGCAACCGTATTGGTCGACTCCGGTATCGACGTCGATGCCACGGAGTTGATTCCCAAAGTGTATGTCCCGGCACGGCAGGGCAGCCTGCAGCCGGAAATGCTGGCGGCCAGCCGTGCCTACGAGCGCATCCCCTATGTCATTGCGCCGGAATTTGCGGCTCTCGTTGCCGAAGTCACCGCGGGTCGTCCGGTTCTGGTACTGCAGAATCTCGGCGTAGCGGCCGTTCCCGCCTGGCATTACGCCGTCGTGATCGGCTATTCCGCGGCTGCCGGCGAAGTAATATTGCGTTCGGGAACGGAGCGCCGCCGCGTCACTCGCGCGAAAGTTTTCGCGCGCACGTGGCAGCGCTCCGACAACTGGGGAATGATCGCCTTGCGCCCGGGAGAACTGCCGGCGAGCACGGAACCTGAACGTTACCTGCGCGCTGTGGCGGCCGTTGAATCCATCGGCCGCTTCGATCTGGCGGCTCCAGCTTACGAGGCGGCTGTCAGCCGCTGGCCGGACAGCCGGCTTGCGTACCTAGGTCTTGGCAATGCGGCATGGGGCATGCAGAAACCGGCGGACGCCGAGCGCTGGTACCGGCAGGCACTCGAGGTCGAACCCGACGACGGCACGACCCTCAACAACCTGGCAATAGTGATCGCTGCGCAAGGGCGATGTGACGAGGCCGACGCATTGATGCAACACGCCATTGATTTGACGTCGGGTTACGAAGCCATGCGGGAAATTCTGCAGCGATCACGCCAGGAGATGCAGAACTGCATGTCTCAATGATGCAAATTGGCACTGTCAACATCGCTCGTCGTTTCCGCGGCCCGCCGAACTCGGCTAACGGTGGCTATGCCTGCGGACGACTGGCGGCATTCATCGACGGTTGCGCCGAAGTGACGCTGCACCGGCCACCACCGCTGGAAAAGAATCTTGTCGTCAAGAGTGACGCCGACCAGCAGGTCGCCTTGTACGATGACAGTGATCTCATCGCCACTGCACGACCAGCGGAACTGGCGGTGACGCAGGAACACTCACCGCCGTTTGACGAGGCGACCGCCGCCAGCACCCGCACTTTCGACGTGGCGATGCACAAGCTGCCCATGTGTTTTGTGTGCGGGCCCGATCGCAATCCCGGCGACGGCCTGCGTATTTTCTGCGGCCCGCTGGCCGCGGACGATACCGACTGGCACGGCAGCGTGGCCGCACCCTGGGTGCCCGAGCCGTATACAGCGGGCAACGGCAACACGGTTCGTTCCGAATTTGTCTGGGCGGCCCTCGATTGCCCAACCGCCTACGCAGCCGGTTCCCCGGCCGGCTTTCCGACGATTCTACTCGGCCGCCAGACTGTCAGAATCCTGCGGTTGCCGAACATCGGCGAGGCTTGCGTCGTCACTGCGCAACTGGCCGGACACGAGGGCCGCAAGTACCTGGCAATGGCGTCGCTGTTCGGTGCGGACGGCACGGCCATCGCCGCCTGCAAAGCGACATGGATCGAGGTGCAGCGCGACGTGCAGCTTGGGGCCGTGTAATCCCTGTTGATAACGAATGGCAGGATTTACTCTTGTCCAGAACGGGCCGTCAGGGTTGTGACTGGTCTTCGCGGAGGCACTTTACCATCTGGTAGTCGAGGCGGCTGATCTCCCCGGTTTGCGGCTGGCGCAGCCCATAGATCAGGCGGGTGCGTTCTTCGATGCTGCCGAGCAAGGCATTGCCGAGGCGCAAAGCCTCCCTGGCCGCCGCGCTGCTGTATTGCGTCAGGTAGGTTGCGGCCAGGTCGTCGCGGTCGGCATTGAAGAGGGCCATCGCGGTTTCGTTGACGGTGCTTTGTTCGGCGATCAGGCGGTCTTCCAACGCCGTGAGTGCCTCGGTAACCTCCGGCAGGAATTTTTCCGGACGGTCGCAGGTGAAATACATCAGGCGCTTGAAGGTGCGATACGCAAACTCTGTCGCTTCCTGGATCTGCCAGTCCCGAGTAACAAAGCGCGTTGCTTCGCCCTTGGTGAGATAGCGGTGCTTGCCGAACGATGGCGGAATCGCATCGACGCCTATGCGAAACGGCGTGAACGGAGTCGTTACCGAGCCGGTGGCGGCGATCCAGAGGGTGAGCAACTCCGATGGCTGTCCGTGACGCAGCGCGGCCACCTGGCCGTAGCCGGTTGAATCCTTGGAGATGCGCGGATCCCGAATGATGTCGAGCATTTCGCGCAGGCTTATCGGTGCTGACTGCCGCAATTCTGCTTCGATTTCGTTGCGCGGCCAGCGCACATGCGGTGTCCGGTACACGGCAGTCACATTGAACGGTGCGCCGGAGTCCGGCTTATACCAGCCCTGCTCGATGGCGAACGAAACAAAATTCGCAGAGCCCATGAAATCGGGGTGTTCCTGAAAGTCGAGCGGAATGTCCTCGATATAACCCGGGTACGACATGCGCACATCGTCCGGCCCAAGGCGTTCGGCTATCCACAATCCCTGACCGCCTGCAAAGTTCAACAGCACCCAGCCTTCGTCGGCATCCGCGAACAGGTGCGAGTTACCGCCGTAGGTCGAATAGCCGTGCTCGTCGATGAGGCGACCGACGATTTCCACCGCTTCACGTGCACTGCCGGCGCGCTCCATCACGATGCGCGACAGGTCGCTGTAATTGGGACCGCGTTGCGGATTCGGCGTCATCGCGACCAACTCGGGACGCGAGTCCGACCACACATCGCGTGCCGCGACATTTTTTTCGTTGAGCCCGCCATTGGTCAACGGTGGCGGAAAACCCTCATACTCGGAATAGTTGACGGTCAGGTAACGCAAGGTGCGCGCCACTTGCGGTATGTCGATGAACTCACCCGGCATGTTTGCCGTGGCGTCGACGCCGACGCGCACGGTGCTGCCCGGTGCGTGGTCTCGCGCAGGTACGATTTCTATCCAGTGACTGGATACTTCGTCACCCGAGCCACCGAGAAAAACGCTGCCGTCGGCGGTCAGGTGCTTGCCGACGTAAATAGCATAACTGGCCGCTGCCAGCGATGGCTGCAGGGCGAGAATGGCTGCGCCGAACAGCACCGGCAGTTGCCGCGCCGCCCGCGACACACGAACGGTTAGCAACAACCGAGCGCTTGTATCGGGCATCATTCCGCGGGTGTCAGTTTCAGCAGGCGCCCGCTCTTTGCGTTTCGTCCGTCCTCGAGGATCCAGATCGCGTCGTTCGGTCCCTGCTCGACTTCGCGAATACGTTCACCCATATCGAAGCGCTCGGCCTCGGCTGCGGAGTCGCCATCGAATTCAACGCGGATCAACGCCATGGACGACAGGCCGCCAAGAAAAGCACTGCCCTGCCATTCAGGGAACAGCTCGCCGGTGTAGAAAAGAAGCCCGCCCGGCGAGATCGCCGGCACCCAGTACACCTTTGGTGCTACAAACTCCGGGCGCGTGTCGTGATCGGGGATGTCGCGACCGTCGTAATGATCGCCGTTGGAAACGATCGGATAACCGTAGTTCTCGCCTTTGATCACGAGGTTAAGTTCATCGCCGTGCTTCGGTCCCATCTCCTCGTTCCACAGCTTGCCGTCGGGCGCGAACGCCAGGCCTAAGGGATTGCGGTGACCCAGCGACCAGACTTCTGCAGCCACGCCGCCCTGGTCCGCAAACGGATTGTCCGCCGGTATCGAGCCGTCGTCGTTCAGGCGAATAATCTTGCCGAGATTCTGCTGCATGTCCTGCGCAGGATCGAACTTCTGCCGGTCGCCGGAGGAAATAAACAGATAGCCCTCCGAGTCAAAGGCCATGCGATGGCCGTAATGGCCGCGGCCCGTTACTTTCGGGACCTGGCGCCAGATCACTTCCTGGCGGGATAACTCACCGCCGTCATCGGTCAGTGTCAGTTGCGCACGCATCACCGCCGCACCGCGTACATCGTCCTCGCCGGCTTCGGCGTAACTCAGGTAAATAATGCCGTTCTCGGCGAAATCGGGATGCAAAACGATATCACCAAGTCCGCCCTGCCCACCGTAATCGACTGCCGGCACACCGCTGATCGGGTTGGATTGTTCGCCGGCTTGTGTAGCAACGAGCAGGCGGCCGGCCTTTTCTGTCACCAGCAAGCGTCCGTCGGGCAGAAAGGTCATGGCCCACGGTTCGTCGAATGTCGTGATGTGGGTCGTCTGGAACGGCTTGCCGTTACCGGCAGAATTGCTGCTCGCCTCGTTCAAACTGTTCTCAGTCTCCGACGCATTGTCCGCGACCCCGGAATTCGAGTCGATCATGCAGGCTGATAAAACAGCACATGCAGCAATAGCCAGCAATCGATTCATGCTCTATCTCCTCCACGTCCAAGCAATAGCGTATGTATAAACCATACCACAGCAATTTGTGCAGCGACGGCGAGCGGCACCAGCCATGGCAAGTCGTGGAATCCGGCGAGCAGAAAGCCGCTGAAAGCGATGCCGCCATTCACCAGCGCGTACGGAAACTGGGTGCGGAAATGTGCCAGTGGCGTAGTCCCGGCGCCGGTGGATGACAGTATCGTGGTTTCGGATACGGGGGACGAATGGTCACCGAACAGCCCGCCGGAAAGCACAGCCGCTATCGCAACGGGCAACGGGGAGCCGGTTGCAAGCGCTGCCGGAATCGCCAGCGGCATCATGATAATGATGGTGCCCCAGGACGAACCTGTGGCGAACGAAATGATGGCAGCCAGCACGAATGTAATAGCCGGCAGGAACTCGCTGCTGAGCCCCTCACGCGCAAGATCCGCGACAAACACTGCCGTACCCAGTGCTTCGCTGACAGAACCCAGGGCCCAGGCGAGTACCAGCGTCGCCGCAATCGACATCATGCTGGTCATACCTTCTATGTATTTTGCGAAGGTGTGGAGAATGCCCTCAACGCCCGTGGCCGTGATCAGGATGACCAGCATTACTGCTGCCAGGAAATAGGCGGCGGCCAGCGCAGCGCGAAAATCGGCGCCGACCACTTGCGTAAACGGAAAACCCAGTTGGCCGAGGGTTACGAACAGCGTTGCACCAAGTACCAAAAGCGGCAGCCACACCAGGATGGGACGTGCTTTGCTGTCGGTGTTTGCCGTTGTCCCGTCCGTGCTCGCGACAGCGCTTGCTGCTTCCTTCTCCGCAACCGCCATCGGCCCGAAATCCGCACGCAGCAGCACGACGACCGGCACCATGCAGATGGCGAGCCACGCATAGAGCTGATAGGGAATCGCGGCGACGAATGCGTCCCATTCGCTCATCGTGACGTTGTTGACGGCGAACGCGTCGGCGATCACGCTCATGATGAACACACCCCAGCCTATGAATGGAATGAGAATAGCGACGGGCGATGAAGTCGAATCGAGAATGAACGCGAGCTTCTGGCCGGAAACGCGCAGCCGCTGTGTGAGGGGCTGGAATACCGGGCCGACGATGAGCGGCGTCCCGAGGTCCGAAAAGAAGATCATGATGCCGGCGAGCCACGCGCCGAGCTGCGCGCGGACCGGACCGTTAACCCAGCGCGACGCCGTACGCGCGAACGCCATACCGCCGCCCGAGAATTCGATCAGTTTCACGAATCCGCCGATGAATGCGAGCAATACCAGGACGCTGGCGTTGTAGCTGTCGGCAACTTGCGGAACGAGATGGTTCTTGACCAAGTCGGGCACGAACATGATCAGCGTGCTGTCGGCGATCAGCGCGACCCCGACGAACACTCCGGTGAACAGTCCGACCAATACATTGCGTGCAGCGAATGCGACCAACAAAGTCGCAAAGACGGGCACGAGTGACACGACGCCGGGCTCTGGCATCGCGCGACTATACTACGCCGCGCTACCCTGCAATCGCGATAGCGACGGGTGCCCGGACTATTGCACGTCCTTGAGCGTGCGAGCCGCGATAGCCGCGAACAGTGACAGCATGGCAAGTACAACGATTGCCACGGCAGGACCGAACACCGAGGCCACAGCACCGAACACGCCGCCTGCCAGGAGCATCAAGCCGATGAACGTGTTGCTGACCGCGACGTATGCGGCCCGCTTGTCGGCCGTTGCCATGTCGATGAGATGCGTCTTGCGCCCGAGCCGCACCCCGGAATGCGCGACGCTCAATAGAAAGTACGTAACAGCAAACAATGTCGAGCGGTAGGGTAAATCGGGCGCCCACGCCAGGAATGCAGTCGCGAATCCCGCCACTGCTGCCAGCAATGCCGCTACAGCCATAGTGCGTCGACTCGAACGGTCGGCCATGCGGCCCCACAGTGGCGCGCTCAGGAAACTCGCGGTTCCGGTCGCAATCAGGAGTCCGCCGAGCTGTGACAGTCCGCTGCCGGTTTCCTGGCTGGCGAGACTGACGTAGAACGGCGCGACCAGTGCCGTCGACAGCAGAAGCGTGCGCACGAGAAGGAAGCGCCGCAGTTCGGCATCGCGACGAATGAGCCCGAATTGACGCACGGCTTCGGTGACCGCGTTGCCGCCGCCTTCGGTGGCCCCGCTATATTCAACGAGGCGACTGAATACGATCGCAGCAAGCACCCAAAGCGCACCGGCCGTTGTGAGAAGAATACCGAAAAAGCGCGCACCTTGTTCGTCGGGCGGCATCGCGAACGTGACAGCACCAGCGAGGATCGTTATTGCGCCCGCTATTGACGACGCATAGCCCGTGGCCGTGCCGCGGCGATTCTTGCTGACGGTTTTCCCCAGTACATCCTTCGCGGCAACGGAGCACACTCCGCGGCCGAGGCTGAAAACCACCAGCAACCCGAGAATGCATCCGCCGGCCGTAGCACCTTGCAGCGTGACTGCGACCAGCGCCATGCCGGCGACAGAAAATCCCTGCACCAGGCTGCCGACGACCCAAAACCATTTGCGCACGCCGACAGCTCGGATATAGCCCGCAATAAAAAGTTGCGGCAGCAACGACAACGATTCGCGAACCGGCACAAGCAGGCCCAGCATGAACGCCGGTGCGCCAAGGCTTGTCATCAGCCAGGAGAGTACGAGCTTTGGGCTGGCGAGGCGGTCGCCGGTCTTGCTGGCCACCAGCGACAGTATATGAATGAGAAAATTGCGCGGTTGCTCGCGGCAGGCAGAGTCCGCAATATCGCGGCAGACGCGAGCATCCTCGTCGCCGGTCAGCAGATCGTAAATGTCGCGGGTAATTCCGGATTGAGGTTTTGCAGTAGCCATACCGTACCGCTCTGTACCAGATCCGCTGCGACTGATGCCTCGCAGTTACTATAGAATGCCGGTGAATTTTACTGGTGCGCAATAAGTCCGGACTCGCGCCACCATAGCACAGGCATGTGGTTTGCCTGCGCGCAATCGAATCGACAGGGAGTTTTGTCAGATGAATCTCGCACGCAAAACATTCACCTCAGCCATCGCAATCGTATTGCTGCTCGGCTCCGTTTTGGCAGTTGCGGCGGGGCGAACGCCGGTCCGCGGCAACAATGGGGTGGTGGCATCATCGTCCGCGCTGGCATCCGAGGTCGGCATTGCCACGCTCAAGAAAGGCGGAAACGCGGTGGATGCAGCGGTTGCAACGGCGTTTGCGCTTGCCGTGACGTGGCCGACTGCCGGCAATATCGGCGGCGGCGGGTTTCTGGTTTATCACGATGCGAACGGTCATGCGACGACGTTTGATTTTCGCGAGAAGGCGCCGTTAGCCGCGACCGAAGACATGTACCTGGACGAGGATGGCAACGTGCGGGATAACTCGAATCACGACGGCATCCTGGCGGTAGGCGTGCCGGGCACTGTTGCGGGGCTCGAGATGGCGCATCGCGAGTTTGGCAAGCTGAAGTGGTCGGAGCTCGTTGCACCGGCAGTAAAGCTCGCGCGGGATGGCATTCCGATTACCTGGAAGTTGCACGACGACTTCAAGGGTCGGAAATCCCATTGGGACAAGTATCCGAGTTCGGCGAAAGTGTTTCTGAAAGCCGGTGGCTCCCTGTATGAACCCGGTGATCTGTGGGTACAGAAAGATTTGGCGAGTACTCTGCAACGCATTCAGCGGCAGGGCAAAGACGGATTTTACACGGGCAAGACCGCTGCGCTGATCGCAAATTTCATGGCAGCTAACGGTGGCATCATCACGCTCGAGGATCTGCAACTGTATGAAGCGGTACAGCGCGAGCCGATGCGCGGCAGTTATCGCGGCTATGAGATCGTCAGCATGCCGCCGCCGAGTTCAGGCGGCGTTGTGCTGGTTGAAATGCTGAACATTCTCGAAGGCTTCGACCTTGCTGCGGCCGGTCACAACTCGGCGCAGTACCTTCATCTCCTGACCGAGTCGATGCGACGGGGCTATGCGGATCGCGCCGAGTTTCTGGGCGATCCTGATTTCAACGAAGACATGCCGATCGAGAGGCTGACCTCCAAGGAGCATGCGGCCAGCCTGCGCGATAGCATCGACATAAACCGAGCATCCGCGAGCGATCCGGCGCTTTTTGCCGAGCGTTACGAGAGTCCGGAGACGACGCATTTTTCAGTAGTCGACAAGGAAGGCACCATGGTGTCGCTGACCTATACGCTCGAGCAGGGTTACGGCTCGAAGATCGTTGTCGACGGCGCAGGCTTTCTGCTGAACAACGAGATGGGTGACTTCAACGCGCAGCCGGGGGTCACCGATGCAGAGGGTCGTATCGGCACCGAACCAAATCGCATACGTCCGCAGCAGCGCATGCTGTCGAGCATGACCCCGACGATCGTGGCGCAGGACGGCGTGCCGATATTCGCAACCGGGACACCGGGTGGCAAGACCATTATCAATACGACCATGCAGACCATTCTGAACGTCATCGATCATGAAATGGATATTGCCGAGGCGATCGAAGCACCGCGCATCCATCACCAGTGGCTGCCCGACAGAACACTCATAGAACGTCGCGGCATTTCGCCGGACACGCTAAAACTATACGAAGCGCTTGGTCACACAGTGCGGCAAACTGACAGCATCGGTTCCGCAATGGGCGTTTACCACGATCGCAGCAACCACGTTTTCCACGGTGCCGCCGACTCCCGCGCCGCTGACGGCGCCGCCGTCAGCTACTAGCCTATATAAGGACACCCACCGTTCCTGGCTCGGCAGCCCAATTAAGGACACCCACCGTTCCTGGCTCGGCCACGCAGCCGATTCAAGACCCGATTTAAGGACACCCACCATTTCCGGGCACGCCTGTTTTGCGGCGCCGGCGCGTGAGGCACGAATTATTGATATAGGGATCGACTTAAACGTTAACTTTGCGGGCTGCCGGTGTGGCCTGCAATATGATGGAGTTATTTCTCGCTTTGCAGCAGAAGGGCAGGAAAATATGCTCTTTGCAGATCACGTCTACTTAAAAACCAGCATTCATACGGGTTGCAATCGTGAATGTGACATCCCTTTTAACCAGCGCTGATGAAGCCTCGAACAATACTCTTCCATGTTGCCAATCGATCCAACTGCGCGGTAATACCACTTTCCATAGTGCCTGATTTCGCGAACCCATCGGCGCTCGTCAATTCGAAATCGATCTACGATGCTTGGTATGTTGGAGCTGATGCGACCGCGTTTGTCGGAACGAATGATCCGTCCAGTCCATTCCACTACTTCCAGGTATTCGGCACACGAAATGCTTAACGATTTAACATCTGCACATGCCGTATCGCTTAACGCGACCAGATGAGAATCGCGACCTTCGAACCGAGCTTTTACTGATGTGTAGTCCGAATGCTCCACAGAACTCGCGAAGCCTGCGCGAATAGGATTCAGGTCCACATAAATCATGCATTTAAGTAGTGCCTCGTCGTCGAGCAATGCCTGCAACTTGAAGCGCCCTTCCCAGAATCGGCCGGTGCAGTCGTCCTCTTTGTTTGCTCGTCGCGCCAGGGGCTCATTCAGGCACCTCATCAGCCAGCTGATGCTGGTGAGCCGTTCACGCCAACGTGGAACAAGTGGTTTTATGTCTGCTTGCACCGGCACGGAGAATACAGCACCCCAGCGCCTAACGACCTCGTCGTCCGACCAGCCATCCGCCCTCTCCCTGCAAACTCGCACGACCAGATGATAATGATTGTGCATGATGGCGTAGGCAACGATATCAATCGAGAAGATTTTGCAAAGTGCTGCAAGTCGTTCTTCAATCCATTGCCGCCGATGTTCGTAATCTCGCCCTGATACATCATCCTTGCCGCACAAATAAGCTCGCCTCACGCAGCGAGAAACACAGTGATAGTAAGGTGTCTGTTCGAGGCTGATCTGTAGCTTTCGCGGGACTGTCATTTTCAACTTCCTCCTTGAAGTAACCCCTCCTATTGAACACCAGCACACGATTGTTTGCAGCCATAGTTTCTAATGTTTCTGCATAGGAATATTGTGGGTGTCCTTGTTTGGCTGTGACGATGATGGATGTCCTCATTTGGGGATTCACCTTGATGGGTGTCCTTATTTGGGAAGGGACTTGAGGTAGGTGGCGATGGCGAGGCGATCTTCGCGGGTGAGGTGGCTGGTGTTGTCATCGATGACGGCCCCCATCGAGCCGCCGGTGAAGTCGCCGTCGGGGAGCATGCCGATATCGAGGAAATATTCGATGTCGCGGATGGACCAGCGGCCGATGCCCTGCTCCGGATCGGCAGTGATATTCGGCATTTTCTCGTCGCCGGAACCCTCTGGATTGCCGGCGAGTTCCTGTTCCTGCAGCAATTTGCCGAATCGATTGCGAGGCGTGTGGCACTCACCACAGTGCCCCAAATGGCGCACCAGGTAGGCGCCGCGATTCCATTCCTCGCTTTGCTCGGGGTCGGCCGTGAATCGGCCGGCCGCGAAGTAGCGATTCTTCCACAGTCCGGCGGCCGTGCGTGACGACATAAAGAATGGCAAATCGTGCTCGCGCGCCGGCATGCTCACCGACTCCAGGCTGAACAGGTACGCCTTTATCGCCAGCAGGTCCTCGCGCGTCGCACCGGTGTAGGAGGTGTAGGGAAACGCAGGAAAATAATGCTCGCCTTCAGGGCTTACGCCATTCCAGAAGGCCTCGACAAACTCATCGTCGCTCCAGCCACCAATACCAGTCTCAACGTCTGGCGTGATGTTGGGCGAATAGAACGTACCAAACGGCGACTCCATTGCGCGCCCGCCGGCGAGCGGTACAGCGTCAACCGTATCCTCGGTGTGACAGGTAATGCAGCCACCTGCGTGGATCAGGTAACGACCCGCCGCGACCTGGTCCTCGTCGCTTGCTTGCTTAGCCACATCGTCAGCAACATCCGCCAGGGCGACACCCGCGCCAACCACTGCAACAATGGCCGCGACAGCAATCCGGCTTAACAGGCGCAGCCTAGTCGTTGTCGGCACGGAACCGGTCGTGACAGCCCTTGCACGCGCCGCCAACTTCGCGGAACGCCGCTCCAATTGCTTCCTGGTCGCCACTCTCGACAGCCGCGCTGAAGGCTTGCGTGGCTTTCTCTGCTTTCTCGATTGCTTTTGCGAATTCGTCGGGCTCTTCCCAGATGACGGGTAACGCCTCCGACTCGCCGACGTCCGAGCCGGCCGCGAACAGGTGCTTCAGTTCCGCTGCGCCGTTGGCCAGTCCTTCGGCATGCCGTGCGAGAAAGCCGTGATCGTCCACGAGTCCGCGCACGTGCATGGAAGCCGCACCGATATGGCCACGCAACGATGTCATCACCGCCGTACGATAATCCTTGGCGTCCTCAGCCGTGGTCTCTGCAACCGCGCCCGGCAAGACTCCCAAACCAACTGTCAGACTGCACACACAAACCGCAATTTTCACACGCATCGACTCGCTCCCTGGTGATTTCCGCAGCGATGAGCATAGCAAGGTCGAGGCGCGACCTCTATCATGGCGAGGTAGCCAATCCGACAAGAAGAACAATGCTATGACCGATCCTTCCTGGTACTCCATCCTGCCGCCGGTTCTGGCGATCGTACTGGCGATCTGGAGCAAGCAGGTCATCCTGTCCCTGTTCGCCGGCATCTGGATCGGCTATACATTGTTGAATGGTCTGAATCCCGTCGCCGGCGCGGCGCGCAGCCTCGACGGCATCATCGACGTCTTCAGCGACGGCGGCGATGCACGAGTGCTGATTTTTACGCTGTTGATCGGTTCGCTGATCGCCACCATCGAGCTGTCCGGCGGCGTGCGCGGCTTCGTGCATTTTCTGGAAACGCGCCGCTGGGTGCACAACGGCAGGCGCGCTCAGGTACTCGCGTGGGTAACCGGGCTGGTCATATTCATTGAATCGAATATCACGTTGCTGGTTGCGGGTTCCGTAAGCAGGCCACTGTTCGATCGCTACCGGATCTCGCGTGAGAAGCTCGCCTATCTCATCGACTCCACCTCAGCGCCCGTGTGCGTAATGATTCCCCTCAATGCCTGGGGTGCCGTCATTATCAGCCTCATCGCCTCGACCGGCGTTGCGAATCCGCTTGAAGTGTTCATCGCATCGATACCCTACAACCTGTACGCCATCGCCGCCATCCTGCTTTCCGCCGTCGTTATCTGGAAAAATTTGAACATCGGGCCAATGAAAAAAGCCGAACTACGGACCCAGCGCGGGGAACTGTTGTGGCCCGGCGCGATGCCGCTGGTCGACACGTCCGCAGAACAGCTCGACGACGATCCAGCCGGTGCGATTCCATCGGCAGCGTTCATGATCGTACCTATCGCCGCCATGATCCTGATGATGCCAGTTAGTCTTTATATTACCGGCGACGGCAGCCTCATCGGAGGCTCCGGAAGTGTGTCAATTCTGTGGTCGGTCAGTATTGCCATCGTCGTGGCGTGGCTCATGATTCTCGTGCGTGGCAAAAGTATGGTCGCTGAACTTATGCAGACATTCATGAAAGGCGCAGGCGCACTGTTGCCCATCTCCGCCATTCTGCTGCTCGCACTCGCGCTCGGTGATGTTGCCGGCACCCTGCGCACGGGTGACTACGTCGCCAATCTCGTCGGCGCAAACATTCCCGTGATCCTGCTCGCACCGCTCATTTTCCTGACCTCGTCGTTCATTGCATTCTCCGTCGGTTCGAGCTGGGGCACATTTGCGATCATGATTCCAATTGCCATTCCCATCGCGTTGAATCTGGATCTGCCGCTGCCGCTCTATCTCGGTGCCGCAATCTCTGGCGCCATTTTCGGCGACCATGCCTCACCGATCAGCGATACCACCGTAGTCGCTTCTATGGCCGCGGCAACCGATCACATCGACCACGTGCGGACGCAACTGCCGTATGCCTTGCTGGCAGGCGCAATCGCCACAACAGGATTTCTTGTTCTCGGCATGTTCGTTTGAGCCGGCGACAGGCTCATCACGATGGCGATCAATTTGCTAACGTCACCGCACTCGGAACATCGACGATCGGCAAGCGGATAACTGACGGGTACTGCGGGGCATGGTGAATAGAAATCGTCGCTCGCTGCGACGCCGATTCGTCCACTTCTGACTCGCCGGTCTGCAAGTTCCGTGAAAAATGCGGCGCGAATGACGCAGATACCTGTATGCGAATCCGGTGGCCCAACTCAAAGCGAATGCCAGTGAGCAGGTTTTCGAGCCGCAGTTCGTAGGTAGTGCCGGGGTCAATCAATTGCCTGCCCGCTTCAGGTTGCCGATAGCTCGCGCGTAACACGTCGTTGCCGGGGCTCATGAGATTGATGACTCGCCCATCCGGATGCACATCGAACACGCGCACCCACAAATCGAAGTCGCGGCAGTCACAGGACGCGTAGACGACCGCCTCGATCGCACCAGACACGCGCAGTGGTTGGGTGAGCGGCTGGCTGTCGAAATTCAGCAGATCCTCCCGTTCGCCAAGTGACCGATAGTCGTGCGGTCCGGAGGTCGCGTAAGGATTCAGGACCGGATCCTCCGGATCGGCGCTGAATGAACTGCTGGCCGGTGCGTCGGTAGACGCAGGAGTCTCTGCCTGGCGCAGCAATCCTTGCCCCGGCAAGCCACTACCTGCACGACCGAGATACAGTGATTCAAGCCTTGCACCCGCGGGCGGCCATTGGTCGGCGCCGTACCAGCGATTCTCACCCATCACGAAATAGCGGACCGGATCATCACTGGCGTAGCGATTGTCCGTGCCGCGCAGGTAGTAGTCGAAGAAATCGAGAATCTCGTCGTTGTAATCGATCGCGGCGGCAGCACCGAAATCAATGTCCCCCGCCTGCGTGGACATCGTAGCACCCACGCCGTGCGTCCAGGGCCCGAGGAGCAAGTGGTTGCCGCGTTGCTCGCCAGCCTTGCGTGCCTGCTGCAGACCATTGAAATTCGTGACGGCGCCTTCCGAGCCGTAAGCGTCGTCGTACCAGCCACTTAAATTCAATACCGCGGCGGACACGTCGCCGTAGCGTCCACGAACCTCTGCCCAGTCCCACCAGGAGTCTTCCGGCGGATGCCGCAGCCATTCAAAGTAGTACGGCGCCTCGGCACGCAGATACGGCAGATCGGCCAGCGGCAGCCAGTTACGATACTCGGCAGCGACGGACGACCAGGTCTGCTCTGCCTCGTCACTGCTGCGAATGCCGGGCAGATCCAGTCGCTCGCGCGCATCGGGCGCGATATTCATATAGATCCACGGCAACCACGACATGTCAAAGATGCCGTTCATGTAGAAGAAATTGCGCGGCGATGAGAACGTCATGGCGGGTGCCATCGCGGCGAGATGCGGTGGGAATTCCAGTGCGGCGAGCCATTGCACAGCGCCCGGATAGGACAATCCCCAGGTCCCCACTTTGCCGTTCGACCAGCTCTGCGCCGCGGCCCACTCGATCGTGTCGTAGCCGTCCTTGCCCTCGCTGCGATACGGAACAAACAGCCCGTCCGATGTATACCGTCCACGCACATCCTGCAACAGGACGGCGTAACCGCGTGCCACGGCATCCAGGTGCGTGTCGTAGGATTCGGCCGCGGCATCCTTGCCGTACGGAGTGCGGTACACCAGCACCGGAAACCCTCCGGACGCCGACGGCCGGTAAACGTTGGCGCGCAGGATTACGCCGTCACGCATCGGCACGGCCACATCTCGCTCAACAATGATGTCGCCGGTAGGCGTTGCAGTTTCGGTCGCCTCAGGAACACCGGAGCCACTGCAGCCCGCGAGCCCCGCAAGCCCCAACAACAGGAGCAGAATTGCCGGAGTGCGCTGCCGGGATGGTTTACTGCCAGTTGCAATTTTGTACTGGGCGGCCGGCGGCGTGGTATGCAGGTATTTCATACTTTGAATCTCATATCGTGAAATTTTGCCCGGCGCCGGTTGCGGGTTTTCAATATGCTGACAGCCAGGCTGAAAGCTCGACATACTAGCGAGAGACACCGTGAACCAATGCGCTTCAACTTTGCAGACGATCGGGCGATTAATCTGCCTGATTGCTGGCACGACCACAACTGCAACAGCCAGCGCGGTGCCCGGCTATGAACACTTCCTTAGCGGAAATCCGCTGGATGTTGTAACAGAAACCGCCGGACTGATCGTGCTGCAGGGTGGTGGCGACGATGTCGATATCAACTACGTTCGCATGGGCGAGAAATCGGGTGGTGGCGACTTTGTCGTGCTGCGAGCCTCGGGTGACAACGAGTACAACGACTACATCTTCGCATTGTGTGCCTGCGATTCAGTTGCGACACTCGTCTTCAACAATCGTGAGGCCGCGTTCGACCCGTTCGTCGTCGAAACCATTCGCAATGCCGAGGCACTGTTCATCGCCGGCGGCGATCAATCGCGTTACCTGCGATTCTGGCAGGGCACGCCGGTTGAGGATGCGATTGACTCGATCGCCGCCAAACCGGCACCAATCGGTGGTACCAGCGCAGGGATGGCCATTCTTGGTGAGTTTGTGTACTCGGCGATGAGCGACACCAGCCTCAGTGCAGCGACAGCGCTGCAGGACCCGTACCATGAGGATGTCACGCTTGCGCGAGACTTCCTGGCGCTTCCGATCCTGAAAGGCGTCATCACCGACCAGCATCTGCAGGAGCGCGATCGCATTGGTCGCACGGTGGCACTGCTCGCCAGACTCGTGCAGGACGAATGGACCGCCAACGCACGAGCTATCGCGGCCGACCGGGAAACTGCGCTGCATGTCGATCCCGCGACCGGCCATGCGACGGTCTTCGCTACAGCGGAACACGAAACACCGTACGTGTGGTTTATGCGAACACGCGGCAAAGCCGCTGGTGTCCGACGAGGATTGCCGCTGACGATGCATGATGTCGACGTGTATCGCATCGGTCCCGGCGCAAGCTTCGACCTGGTCGCATGGAGGGGCGAAGGCGGAATTGCATACTCGCTGGCAGTCGACAACGGCAGGCTGACGTCAACGCGCACCGACATCTATTAGCAGATGGCGTCAACAGGCTGCGAGGCACACAGTCAAAAGCGAAACGTGTAGGCCAGCTTGAAAGTCATCTCGGTATACAGCGAGTCAAAGCGGTTGTCGCGATCGAAATCCTCGAGCTGGCGGTTCACCACGAACACGACCTCTTTGCCGGCATCCGGTACCCAGCGCAGAATGCTGTTCACACCCAGCGTCTCCGACACGTTGTCGTACTGGAAAAAATTTTCCCAGTACCAGGTTGCAGTGAAAGCAATATCGGCGCGCAGACTCAACAGTCGTGTGACGAAGGCGCCGTAGGGAAGTGCAATGTCATTCCATTCGAACCCGGCGCCCAGTCGGAAGTGCCGATTGGGGCGCCAGGTCAGCTCCGTGCCGGTAACGAAACGAGTGCCATCGTAAAATTCGCCGTCGCAGGCGAACAACGTTCCGGCGACGGCCCGATGCTCGCCTGAAGAGGCTCCCATGCAATAGCTGTCGAACGAGTAGTCACCGGGCGGAATCACTACGCCCGCGGAGATTTCGAAGGGTTCCACCAACAGCTCCCGACTGGCGAAATAATCGAACGTGAGATTGTCGGCGGTCTGGTTTTCGAGTTGCAGAATACTGAACTCGAATTCGCCTGATTCCAGCTCGCCGCTGATGCGCTCCACGCGCCAGGCTTGCAGGCTACTTGTGATCGAGCGCAGCCAGCCATCTTCCGGTCGCCAGTTGTAGCCGATCTCTACTTCGTATTCACGGATGCCGGTGCGGTTGACGAATCCCAATGCCGGGTAGTAGTTCTGCTGGACCTCCTTCCATTGCAGATCGGCGAGCCAGCCGTCCCGCGCGGGCAAATTAACGTTCACTCCGAATGCGGCAGAGTCCCCGTTCACGCCGTCTGTTGCCGACCGCTGGTACCAGAGCGAGCCAGCAATCGTGCGTTCGGCACTGATCCGTGTGTTCAGGTAACGGAAATCGACACCGACCAGGCTGTTGTCGACGTTACTCGACGGATCACCGGCGGTTGCGATCAGCCCGAGACTGGATTCCGCCAGCACGTTTGCAGCCACCCGGGCGACCATAAGATCACTCGAGCCGCCCAGGCCCTCAGTGTCCTGGCGTACGCCAACTACACCGATATCAAATCGGCCGACGCGCCCGGTCAGCTTGGTACCCACGTCGATATTGACTGCTTCGCCGTCGGTGCTGAGTCCGAAGCGGCGGGAGAAAAATGGTTTGCCACTTTCGTTGCCGATGCGGCCGAACTCGAAAATATCCGCGTCCTGCAGAAAGAACTTGCGTTGCTCGGGAAAGAACAGGTCGAAACGCGTCAGGTTGATCTGTCGCGTGTCCGCTGTTGTGCCTGAAAAATCGGGATTAAAGGTAAGCGCGGCCGTAAGCGCCGGCGTTATCTTGTAGAAAACATCCAGTGAAGGCTCGAAGTAATCATCTTTGCCACCCGCAACCTCATCCTGGATACGGCCCATGCGAATGCCGGGCACCAGGTCCAGGCCGACGCCCTGTTCGATACCGGTCAGCCCGGTAATCTGCCCGGAATTCGCGGGGTTCTGCTCGCGATTGTGCGAGACCCAGCCGAAGCGTTCGTTACGGCGTCCCAGCCAGCGCGTAAAGTTGATGCCCCAGGTGGAATTCCCTGCGTCGAAGTTAAGCGTCTTGAACGGGATCGCGACTTCGGCGGTCCATCCCTGCTCATCCCGGTCGGCCGCGCCTCGCCAGATCGCTTGCCACGCCCAGTTCTGTTCGGTGACGTTGGTATAAAGAGCCTGGCTGCGCACACCGTTCGGATTGAGGTCGAACATATAGCCGTTCCGACCCTGGTTGAAGGGATCCAGGATGATCGAGAAACCGTCCTCGCCCCATGACAAATCGCCCTGCCGCAACAACTTAGCCGTAATGTTGTCGGGCTCGCGGTCATAGAAGCGCGCGGCGAAATACAGGGCGTGCTCGTCGTAGAGCACGAAGATGCGGGAACCTTCCGAAGGCGGTGCGTACTCGTCCGGCACTACCATGTGCAGGTCGGTAATGACGGCCGCCGACTGCCAGGCTGCGTCGTCGAGCTTGCCGTCGAGGCGCGGCGGTGTCGCGGTATAGACCGCCGAAATCGTTTTAGCACGGTGCTCCGGTACGCCGGCCGCCGGAGCGCCGGCCGCCGGAGCGCCGCGGTCGGCGTTTGCATGGCCGGCCAGTGTGCAGACCGTCAGTGCACTCAGGACTAAGTTGGAGCGCATCGGCATTCGCAGGCCGGCGTCGAATGCCAACTGTCTCAGGGCGACGCGACGGGAAAATAGAGTTCCGTGATCGGATCCACGTAACTCTCCGGATCGAAGTCGGCGCGGTTTGACAGGATTACAATTGACAAACCGATATCCGGATGCCGCGCGATATGTGTGCGGAAGCCGACCCAGCTTCCACCGTGGCGGATGCGCCGTTGACCTTTGTAATCTTCGATGCGCCAGCCGAATCCATAGTCGGTCAATTCTCCGTTGTTCAGTCGTGCCGGGGTGAATGCTTCGTCGAGGGCCGCGCGACTGACCAGGCTCTCGGTGTAGAGCGCCTGGTCCCACTTGAAGAAATCATCAAGCGTCGCATACATGCCGCCGGAACCGACAATGTGATTGAGCGGATCGTAATCGTTCAGCTTGAATCCTGCACCGTCCGGTTCATAACCGGTGACGCGATGCGGAATGGCAGGCTCGGTGTGGTCGAAAATGAAAGAGCCCTGCATACCGGCCGGACTGAAGACTCGTTCCCGCATGAAGGTCGCGAAATCTTTGCCGGAAGCGGACTCGACCAGCGGCGCAAGCATGTCGTAGGCGGGATTGCTGTATTCGTAGCGCTCGCCGGGTGCGAATGCCGGTTCAGCGATCTTACCCAGCAATGCCAGTGCGTCCGCGTTGCTCGGCATGCCGACACTGCTGTCGATGACGTCGTAGTATTCGGGCAGGCCGCTGGTATGCGTCAACATCTGCCGAATCGTGACACCGTCGTACGGCACGAGGGCAGGCAGATAGCGGCTGACCGGGTCGTCGTAGGACAGGCTGTCGTCTTCCGCCAGAACCATGACTGCCATCGCTGTGAACTGTTTGGACACGGAGGCCAGCCGGAACGCGGATTCAGCCGTTATCGGCGTTTGCTGCTCGAGGTTCGCGTAGCCATAACCTGCCTGGTGCACGATCTGGCCATCACGAATGACCATCACGGCGGCGCCCGGTTGCACGCCCTCACTCAGTGGTGCAAATAACGCATCGACCTTGCGCGAAGATTCGGTGAGATCGGACGCCGCGGGCTGGCAGGCGACCGCGACCAGTACGGCGGCCGTCGCTACTCCGAAACATCGCCAGCGTTGAGTGCATAAGCGGTGAGTCCGATTGCGCACCACGTTTACCCGGTTGTGCATGCCCGTTGCCTCTTGTAATCCCCTTGCCCTCGGACATGATGACCTTACGTGCCATATCCTGCAAAGTGACTGGCTCCGGCAGGCACACTGTGAAACGCTGACTTCCGGACCTGCGTCGGAGAAATGCAATGTCAACAACACGTCGACTGGCCGGCGTTACCGTTCTGACGACCATTGCTATGGCTTTCGTCGCGTGTGGCGATGCGGCCGACGAACGTCCTGCGACAGCTGTTGAAGCGGCAATGACAGAGGACGCCACGCTGCGTGTTATGGCCTTCAACATCGAGTGGGGAGGCGCACACGTGCGCTTTGCCGGTCTTTCCGATGCGATTCGCAAAGCAGACGCGGACATTGTCGCCATCCAGGAGGCCGAGGGGAATCTCGCGCGGCTCGCCGACGACCTCGGCTGGCACTACAGCCGGCGTAACTATGTCATCTCGAAGTACCCGCTGATCGATCCTCCGGATGGCGACGGCAGGTATGTCTACGTCGAAGTCCTGCCGGGCAAGGTGGTCGCAATCGCAAGCGTACATTTGCCGTCGGATCCTTACGGGCCGGAGTGGCTACGTGACGGCCGCACACTGGAAGATGTCCTTGCCATGGAACGACAGGTGCGGCTCGCGGCGATCGAACCGGTTTTGCAAGCCCTGAGCAACGTTCAAGAGCTCGGTATTCCGGTATTCCTGGCCGGCGACTTCAATGCGCCGTCGCACGACGACTGGACAGAAAGCTCGCTTGGCAGATTCGGGCATCGCGGCAGCGCCGTCGAGTGGCCGGTCAGCATGGCCACGACGAACGCAGGTTTTCGCGATGCGTATCGCTCGGCAAATCCCGATCCGGTCGCGCATCCCGGCTTCACCTGGTGGGCGGGCCGGCCGCGCATCGAGGATTACAATCCGTCGGACCCGTCGCAGCGCGATCGCATCGATTTTGTCTGGTACGCAGGTCCATCTGAGCTGATCGACAGCCGAATCGTTGGCGAGCAGGGCGCCGACGGAATCGATATTACAATCGATCCGTGGCCGAGCGATCACCGTGCCGTCGTAGCGCAGTTTCGCACAACACCGGTGGCACCGCCTCCTTTGGTCGCGACCGGCAAACGCGTCTACCCAATCGGCGAAGAGGTGCAAATTGTGCATCAAGCTGCTGACGAATCAGGATACAGCGTTCTTCTCAAGCGCATCACAGATCGGAGTACCGTGACCCCGCAGATACGCCTTCCGGCAGAACGGATTTTCGGTCGCTCGAGTTTGCCCGATGAGCCGCTCGGCAGCGGACGGTTCGAGCTGAGCCTCATCGACGGAACAGGCTTCGCGGTGAGCAGCAACGAATTCTGGATTGTGGACGCGGATGCGACCCCTTGGCTTCAGATCGACGGATCGCGGCACGCGATCGGCGAA